>CAMYJL010000040.1 GCA_947258645.1 uncultured Nitrospinota bacterium | reverse complement strand
GTTCGCGTGGTTTTTCAGAAGGGCCTCGAAAGAAAGAATCCGCTGGGGAATTCCCTTTGTGTAATCGAGGCGGTCCACACCGAGGATGATCTGCCGATGGGGTCCGGCTTCTTCCTGCAGCCCGCGCCTGCGGCTGCCGGAAGCGCTTTCCGATGTGCCGTCAAACCTGGACGGGTCCACGCCGATGGGGATCATCTGCACCCGTTGCATCCGTCCTCCCGACCGTAGATTTTTTCCGTCCCAGGAAGCGTCAATGAGCCGTTGGCTCGTGTACACGTAATTGTCGCGGTAGGTCCGGGTGTGCACCCCGACGAGGTTGTAGTCCATCAGGGCTTCTAGAAATTCCTCCGGGTCCGGAAGAATCTGCCATGTGCTGTATGCGGGAAAAGGGACGTGGAGAAAGAAACCGATTCGGCCCGAAAACCCCAGCCTCCGGAGTTCGCGGCCGAGCAGGAAGAGATGATAGTCGTTCACCCAGACGAAATCGTCTTCGTTCAGGTATGGCAGGAGCTCCTGGGCGAAGCGGGAATTGACCTGGCCGTAAAACCTGTTTTCCGCCCGGTGAAACTGAACCTCGCTCTGAAAACTGTGGAGGAGGGGCCATAGGCCCCGGTTGCAGAACCCGTTGTAGTAGGCATCCACTTCGCGGTCGGTGAGGTCAAAGCCGACAATCCGGTTTTGACCGGATTCCCATGAAGTTGTTTTTCCTTTTCCTGCCGGGGTTGTTTTTCCGCTCCAGCCGAACCAGATTCCGCCGCCGCTGGTTTCCAGGGCGGACATGAGGGCAGAGACCATACCGCCGACATTTTGTTTTCGGGAGCGCGGCGCATTGTTATCCGGGAGAGTAGGAAGGCGGTTGGAGACCACCACGAGTTTGCTCATGGTTATTTTTTCCTCACAGGTATGACGAGAGGGCCTGGAGGATCCCTCCGGGTGTTTTCAAAAATCAGAAAATCATCAGAAGAAAAAAGCTCAGCCAGACGTCAGGTTCCAAATCGAAACCATTTTATTTTGTCATGAAAGGATGAATTCGCCAAGAGGATCGGTCCGTCGGGGGAGATCGGCTCAATCATTTTTCTGAAAGGGGTGATCCGGGGCCAGTTTTCCCAGAAAATCCCAGCACCTATCCGCTTCACCGGGTTCGCGAATGGCTCCGGCGCATGTCATCAGCCCATATATGGCAGAGAGAAAAGGCCGGTTCGAGGGATACGACCAGGGGATTCTGCCGTCTCCGCGCCAGCCTGAGGCCCGCGCCTTGTCGAGCCCTCGATGATAGGCCACCCGGAAATATGCGTAAGCTTCCACTTTTTGGCCGCGTGACCGGGCAATTTTCCCGAGAGCCACCCAGCCCGAGAGCATTTCCGGGTAGCGGCTGACGAGTTCGTGCAGGGTTTCGAGTGATGTGTCCGCTTTTTCGCCTCCGGATAAAATTTCCTCACAGAGCCCCTCCACGCCGGCCAGATCGGAAGGTTCTCCGGGAAGTTCGATCCGGGGCGGTCCTTCGGGAGAGGCCTGTATGAGTGGTTCTTCTTGGTGTGCCATCGGTTGAACTCCATCAACAAACGAGGGAATCTCGATTATAGATGCCATTTGAAAGAGCGGCCAGATGGGACCGTTGAAATATGGGCCTGGAATTTATCTTATATTTACCCGGTCGGCTGGAAGAATTGACGGCGAAAGGGCTCTTTGTTAGCGTCCGCCTCTCCGGCGGGGATTTGTCCCCCCGCCCCATTTGACCCCGGTCATGTCGCCCTCAGGCTTTTTGGAGGTGAACCCGATGGCTTCTGCCCTTGAAATGATGGATCCCGAAGTTTTTGAATCGATGGAGAAGGAAAAGGTTCGCCAGGGGGACGAGCTGGAGCTGATCGCCTCGGAGAACTACGTCAGCGCGGCGGTGATGGAAGCGGCCGGGGGCGTGATGACGAACAAATATGCCGAGGGTCTTCCCGGAAAGCGCTACTACGGCGGCTGCGAATTCGTGGATATCGCCGAGGCGCTTGCCATCGAGCGGGCCATGACGCTGTTCAAAATGGACCATGCCGCCGTTCAGCCGCACAGCGGAGCGCAGGCGAACGCCGCCGTCTATTTTGGCCTTCTGGAGCCGGGCGATACCATCCTGGGGATGAACCTCTCCCATGGCGGTCACTTGACCCACGGGCACCCGGTCACGTTTTCGGGCCGGTGGTTCAAGGTGGAGGCGTACGGGGTCGATCCGGAAAACCACGTCATCGATTTCGACGAAGTTGAGCAAAAGGCCAAGGAGCACAGGCCCAAGATCATCATCGTGGGCGCCAGCGCCTATCCCCGCGCGATTGACTACAAGCGTTTCCGCGAGATTGCCGACCAGGTGGGCGCCGTTGTGATGGCCGACATCGCGCATATCGCTGGGCTCATCGTCGCGGACGAGCATCCCAGCCCGGCGGGTCACGCCCAGATTGTCACCACCACGACGCACAAGACGCTTCGGGGCCCCCGGGGAGGATTGATCCTCTGCGACGAGGGCTATGCCGCCGAGATGAACAAGGCCGTTTTTCCGGGAATGCAGGGAGGGCCGCTCATGCACGTCATCGCGGCGAAGGCTGTCGCCCTGAAAGAAGCCGCGACGGATGATTTCAAAGCCTACGCCGCGCAGATTGTGAAGAACGCCAAAAAGCTGGCGGAAACCCTCAACAAGAGGGGGGTCCACCTCGTCTCGGGCGGGACCGACAACCACCTGCTCCTGCTCGACCTTCGGGAGACGGGTTTCAGCGGCAAGAAGGCCGAGGGCGCTCTCGGGCGCGCCGGGATTACGGTCAATAAAAATGCGATTCCATTCGATACGCGCAAGCCCACGCTCACCAGCGGCGTCCGGATTGGAACCCCTGCGCTCACCTCACGGAAAATGAAGGAAGCCGAGATGGAGACGATCGGAAACTGGATGGCCGATATCCTGTCCGACATCGGGAACGATGACCGGATCGCTTCCATTCGCGAGGACGTGAAAACCCTCTGCGCAAAATTTCCCATGGGGCCCGGCGGCGCCCGGCCGGAGTAGAGAACTTCCTCGATTTTCAGGCGAACTTCAGGAGATTCTTTCCACTGGTGTGCCGGAGTATGTCCCTATCCCTCAAACGGTGAGATCTTTACATTGATCGCCCCGGATTTTTCCAGTTGATCGACCGCCGCGAGGGTCCGATGATCCTGAAACGGCGCTCCGATTAATTGTGCGCCTAAAGGCAGACCCTCGGAATTGAACCCGGTGGGAAATCCGGTGGAGGGGAAGCCCAGGAAGTTGATGTGGCGCGTCAAGGCGATCAAGTGGAGCCGCGCACCGTATTCTTTTCCCTGGACGGTCACTTTGTCAGCGGTCCGGAGCGGCGCCGGAATCGGCGTCGCCGCCGTGAGGACCAGATCCACCTTTCCGAATACTTCCTTCAGGACACGCGCCGTCCATTGCGCCCGGAAGCGTTGTGCCTGGATATAGGCGGTCGCCGGGATGAAAAAGCCCGCCCGCGTTCGCTCCACCACCCACGGGTCCATGTCGTCCGCACACTCGCGCAGGTGCTTTTCATGGACGGCCGCCGTCTCGGCGAGCATGAAAGTGGAGCAGGCATCGTAAGCGAGGTTCAGGTCGGGTATCTCCACCTCGGTTACCTGTGCGCCCGCATCGCTCAGGGCGCGGGCGGCTTCTTCTACGCCTTTGACCACTTCAGGGTCGGACTGATCGGTGTAATAGTTTCGCGCATGACCGACTCGAAGACCTGTCAGTGGCGTGCCGATCGCTCCAGCGAAATCGGGCGCCGGCATTTGAAGCGAACTGGGGTCGGACGGGTCGGGGCCCGCGATGGCGGACATCATCAGCGCGGCGTCTTCCGCCGAGGCCGCCAGCGGGCCGAAGGAATCGAGAGACCATGAGAGCGGAAAACACGCCGCCTTGGTCACGAGCCCGAAGGTGGGTTTATGGCCGATGGTGCCGCAAAGGGAGGCGGGAATCCGGATGGAACCGCCCGTGTCGGACCCGATGGTGATGGACGCCTGGGCCGTCGCCACCGCGTTTCCCGAGCCGCCGCTTGAGCCGCCCGTGACGCGCTCGGTGTCCCACGGGTTTTTCTGATCCCCGTAATGGGGATTGTGGCCCGTCGGGCCGAAGGCGAACTCATGCAGGTTGAGCTTGCCCAGGATGACGGCGCCTGCCTTGCGGATCATCCGGGTGATAGGAGCGTCCTCTTTCGCCATGTTGTCCCGGTAGATCTGGCTTCCCGCGGTTGTGCGGAGCCCAGCCACGTCGATCAGGTCCTTGAGGCCGACCGGCACGCCCGCCAGGGGGCCAGGGTTTTTTCCCTGGGTGACGGCTTCGTCCACGGCGCGGGCGCCTTTGAGCGCTCCCTCGCGATCAAGCGTGATCCAAGTGTTCAGTTCGGGTCCGACTTTTTCCGCCCGCCCGAGGAAGGCCTCCGCGGCCTCGACGGCGGACAACTCCTTTGCCCGTACGCGGCGGGCGATTTCCGCTGCAGAGAGAAGAGTCAGCTCATCCGTCATGGCGGGCGCTCCTCAGGACAGCCGCATGGCCCATCGGCTCGGAATCTCCTTCCAGAACGTCAACGATTTCGAGATTGGCCCGGCCGAGCGTATCCAGGAGGCTAGCCAGGCTGGCCCGCCGCTCCGCATCGAGCGGCTCTCCGAACACTTCCCGACACCGGCGGATTATTTCTTCTTCAGGAATGGACACGAATCATCAATCCTTGAATGGGAATAATATGAAGTTTTCAGGTGCGGCGAATGCTATATCGTACACCGAGATCGCGCAACACGATCTCCCGAAAAGAGACTACGGTTCCTTGTTTCCCGGACTGAGAAAGGGGAAAATCGGCTCGTGTCGTTATCATCACCAAACATGTTTGTTGATGGGGTTCCGAAGACATTGATGCGGAAGATTTTTTCTGCGGCCCTTGTGGCGATGCTAACGTTTGGCTTGAGTGGCTGTGTTTTTCTCTTTAAAGAAGCGGCGGAAAGGCTTGTCGAGGTCCGGACGGCGAACGAGCAGGTCATTGATGCGCAGATAGCTTTCAGCCTTTCCAGCGAGCTGGAAAATATCGATGAGTTTCTTCTTCATGATGTGAACCTGGATGTTTGGCAGGGAAGGGTCCTGTTGGCCGGGGTGGTGGACAACGCCAGACTCCGCGATGCCGCGACGCGGTTGGCTCGGAAGGACGAGAGGATCAGCGCTGTTTACAACGAAATTCAAATTGACCTGATCGGCTCGATTAAGGGGAAAGAACCGCCTCGGGATTCCGAAAAAGACAAGATACCGCTATCCCAACAAATCAACGATATCTTGCTGGAGATGACTATTCAGGTCCGGTTTCTAGCGGCGGATGGCGTGAGGGCTGCTAACTATCACTGGCTCTCGGTCCGCAATCGGGTTTATATCATCGGTCTTGCCCGAAGCGCGGAGGAGAGGGAGACCGTCCTTCGCATCATTCGGGAGACGGAAGGCGTTCAGGGTCATAAGGATTTCATCGAGGTCCGGCCAGAGAAATAAGTGTCCGGTGCCGGGCCTTTTTCCCCTTATTTTCGGAACTTTTTAGGTGGCTTCCATGATTCGTCTCAGCGTATTGGATCAGTCCCCGATTCGGAGCGGCGGGACGGCGGCGGACGCCGTCCGCGAAACGCTCCAGCTTGCCGAGACGGCGGATCGTCTCGGCTATCACCGCTACTGGCTCGCCGAACACCACAGCCACGGCGGCCTGGCGGGCCCTTCCCCGGAAATCCTCATCGGCCAAGTAGCGGCGCGGACAAAGGAAATTCGCGTGGGCTCGGGGGGCGTCATGCTCAGCCACTACAGCCCGCTCAAGGTGGCGGAGAATTTCCGGGTGCTCGAGACGCTCTACCCGGGCCGCATCGACATCGGCGTGGGCCGCGCGCCGGGGAGCGACCGACTCACCTCGCGGGCGCTGGCCAACGGCGGCAGTCCTTTTCGCGTGGAGAATTTTCCGCAAATGGTGTCCGACCTCCTGGGTTTTCTCGAGGGAAAGCTGGAAGAGGGACATCCCTTCGAGCAGGTTCGGGCGATGCCCGACGGGCCCACAGCTCCTGAAGCCTGGCTGCTCGGCTCGAGCGATCAGAGCGCGCTTCTCGCCGCGCATTTCGGGTGCGCGTTTTCGTTCGCCCATTTCATCAACAACTATCACGGCCCGATGAGGAAGAAGCCCACCGCCACGCCGCCAGCCGGGGCCTGTTCTTCCTGCGCATCCGCCAGGGGATCAATACCGGCGTCCCCACTCCCGAAGAGGCGCTTTCCTACCCCTACACCGAGATGGAGCGCGTCTTTGCCGATGACACGATCAGCCGGACCATCGCCGGAACGCCGGAGCAGGTGAAAGAGCGTCTTCTGAGGCTGGGCGAGGAATTTGGGGTGGATGAGTTCGTCGTCGTGAACCAGTGCTCGGATTTCGCCTTCCGGCTCAGGACGTACGAGCTTCTGGCCGAGGCGTTCGGATTGGACCCGAGGGGGTAACCGGGTCAATTAGTTGTGCTTGCTCTGGACCTTGAGTTCGGCCATGCGGAAGCGGAAGGCGTCGGGCGTGACTTCGAGGCATTCGCCGTCACGCAGGAACTCGATCGCCTGCTCCAGGTTGAAAAGCTTGGGCGGGATGATGTGGGCCGTGTCGTCCGAGCCCGATGCCCGCATGTTCGTGAGCTTTTTCTCTTTCGTGATGTTGATGTCCATGTTCTGCTCCCGGCTGTTCTCGCCGATGATCATCCCCAGGTACACCTCGTCCGTGGGCCCGACGAAGAGCGTCCCCCGATCCTGCAGGTGTTGGACCGCGTAGCCCGTGACTTTTCCTCTCCGGTCGGCGACCAGGGCGCCCGTCGTCCTCGCGGGAATGTCGCCGGCCCATGGCTCCCAGCCCCCGAACAGGTGAGTGAGGATTCCGGTGCCCCGGGTGTCGTTCATGAACTCCGTGCGGTAGCCGAACAGGCCCCGGCTCGGGATGCGAAACTCGAGCCGCGCACGGCCTTTTCCGTGGTTCACCATCTGGGTCATCTTTCCCCGGCGGCCGCCGAGTTTCTGGGTGACGGCCCCGATGTATTCCTCCGGAACGTCGATGACGACATTTTCCATCGGCTCGAGCGTTTTCCCGTCCTCGCTTCGAGTGATGACCTCGGGGCGCCCCACGGTGACTTCGTACCCTTCGCGCCGGAGCTGTTCGATGAGGATGGCGAGCTGGAGGGATCCGCGTCCCGACAACCGGAAGGCGTCGGGCGAGTCGGTCTCCTCGACGATGATGGCCGGATTGTTCCGGGCCTCGTGAAAGAGACGCTCCCTGAGCTGGCGCGAGGTGAGAAATTGTCCGCTGCGGCCCGCAAAGGGCGAGTCGTTCACCCGAAAGATCATGGCGACAGTCGGCTCGTCCAGCGTGAGTTTGGGCAGCGCGACGGGATTTTCCGGATCGGCGATTGTGTCCCCGATTCCGACTTCATCGAAGCCCGCGACGGCGACGATTTCGCCGGCCCGCGCCTCGGAGATCTCTTTTCGCTGGAGGCCCTCGTAACCATAGAGGACAGTTATCTCTTTTACTTTGGGGTTTTCGTTGCCGTTGAGAAGAGTCGCGCGCTGCTTCTGGCGGATCCCCCCGTTCCAGATGCGCCCGATGGCCAGTCGGCCGACGTAGTTGTCGTATTCCATCTGGGTGACCAGGAGCTGGAGCGGTTCGTTTTCCTCGTAGCTGGGCGGGGGAATGGCCTCGAGGAGGGTCTCGAACAGCGGCTCCAGGTTTGCCGGGAGATCGTCGGCGGAAAGCCCCGCGCGCCCGTCCTTGGCAATGGCGTAGAGAACGGGAAATTCGAGCTGATCCTCCGAGGCGTCCAAATCGATGAAGAGATCGTACACCTCGTTCAGCACTTCTTCCGGTCGGGCGTCGGTGCGGTCAATCTTGTTGATCACCACGACGAAGGGGAGGCTTTTTTCGAGCGCCTTCCCGACGACGAAGCGCGTCTGCGGGAGGGGGCCCTCCGATGCGTCCACCAGTAGCAGCGCGCCGTCCACCGTTGAGAGCACGCGCTCGACCTCGCCGCCGAAGTCGGCGTGGCCCGGCGTGTCCACGATGTTGAGGCGCGTGTCCTTGTAGTTGATGGCGCAGTTCTTCGCCATGATGGTGATGCCCTTTTCCCGCTCGAGGTCCATCGAGTCGAGAACGCGCTCGGCCACCTCTTGTCCTTCGCGGAAGATGCCGCTCTGCCAGAGCATGGAGTCCACGAGCGTGGTTTTCCCGTGGTCCACGTGGGCGATGATGGCGAAGTTGCGAATGTCGTTTCTGGATATCCGGCTCATTTTGATACCTGTAAGTTCCTAAAAAACAATAGAAAACGGCTCATCTCGCTCCGCCCGGCGGCGCGTTCTCTCCGGGCGGACGGGAGATAATGGCCGAAAAGGGAGCCGGATACAAGCGCGGGACGGATTGCCGGCTCCCGGAGAGAGAATATCCCAAGATGGGGAGGTGAAGTGCGGAATAAACGCCCGGATATTATGATGAAAACGCCATCCGGGTCATTTTGGGCGGGAACATCCCGCAGGGTTATTTTGCCCTTTTTTCGTGTCAGGGCAAATCCAGGAGAGGAGATCATGGAAAAACCCATCGTTTCAACCGAACTCAGCGCCGTTCCCGGGGAGCGGCTCATCGACAAGCCCGAACTGCCGAAGGGGGGTACGGTCTCCTACCAGTGGGCGGAGACCGAATCCATGGAAGGTCAGCTCAAGGTCGGGCGGAAGGAGAAGTTCGAGGTTTTCTGCGACGAGCCGCCGCGCATCGGGGGGCAGGATCGGTATCCCCAACCGCTGACCTATATCTGCATGGGGGTGGGGTTCTGACTGCTGACCCAGCTGGCGCGGTACGCGCACATGATGAAAATCGATGTGAAGAGCTCCAAATGCCGGGTGGAGATGGATTATTTTCTGCGGGGATCCGTCCTCAAGGGGACGGTGGAGTCGGGCTGCACCGAGACCCGCACTTATTTCGAGGTGGAAAGCGACGCTCCTCCGGAGAAGGTCGCGCTTCTGATTCGGAACGCCAAGCAGGGCTGTTACGCGGAGAGGATGATCCAGGTCGCCGTTCCGCTCAAGAGCGAGATCAAGCTGAACGGGGAGCCCCTCCATCTGGGCGACATCTCGGATTGACCAAAAAGGTTTTTGAAAACGAGACAAGCGCGGTGATCGGGTTCCCAGGGGACATGAATTTCCTCGGCGAACACCCCTCCGGTGGCGTTGGCGGGCGGGATTATGCCGCCTGAACCCTTTAAATACGGGAAGTATGGTTTTATTTTTTTCCGGGCCGCTCCCCCGGCCAATTCGCCTTGTGGCCGCTGGAGGGAGAGGCGTAGTATGGGAAGGTCGTCGGCTGTTTTTCGCCGCCTTTTCCGGAGCCATAGCCGAAATGGAAAACATTCATATCAAAGAAATTCCGGATCTTTCCGACCCCATTTTTGTCATGGCGTTTGAAGGTTGGAACGATGCCGCTCAATCCGCCACCATCGCTGCGCGTTTTCTGGTCAGTCGGTTCGGCGGCGAGCGATTTGCGTGGTTTCAGTCGGAGGAGTTTTTTCAGTATTCCGATCAGCGCCCGCATGTGCGCCTGGACAGCGGCGGAAACCGGATCATCACCTGGCCGGCGAACGAATTCTTTTACTGCAAGCATCCGGAATTGCCCCGGGATCTGGTAGTGGGCATCGGGGTGGAACCTCAGCTCCGCTGGAAACTTTTCAGTCAGGATGTATTTGAGCTGATTCAGAAGTGTGGATGCAGATTGGCGATCACGTTGGGCGCGCTGCTCGCGGGTGATTCTCATACCGAGCCCATCGAGTTGGTGTGTCTCGCGACCGAACAGAAACTGGCGGAGCGGACAGGGGTAAAAGTGACCAAATACGAAGGACCGACAGGCATTGTCGGAGTGATTCACACCCGGCTTCAGGACGCGAAAATGCCCGCGGTGAGCCTCTGGGCCAATATTCCGCACTATATTTCCTCATTGCCCAATCCAAAGGGGGCCTTTGCCTTGCTGGAGTGTCTCCGGACTGTCGGCGAAATTCCGCTGGATCTGGATGAGCTGGAGCGTTCCGCGAGCCAGTTCGACGCGCAGATTGATGAGGCAATTGCCCGGGATCCGAAAATTATGCGGTATCTTTCCAAGGCTGCGGATCCGGAAGACGATTCTGAGGACGAGTTCGAAGATTTCGAACAGATGGACCCGGTGGATAATTCCGAGGAAGAAGAACCGGAAGATCTGCCCTCGGGTGAGCAGATCGTCGACGAGATCGAAAACTATTTCCGCCGACGGAAAAATGATGGTGAGTCGGATTAGGCTTGGGCGGTATTTTTTTCTTCACCGGTTTTTCGAGCGGAATCGGATTTCGCTGGTTTTAAACTGAACTTCCTTTGACAGGAATAAATTTTCAGGGCTGGGTCTCTTTTTCGGGAGGACCCGGCCTCTTTCGTTTGTGAACGATTGCTGAGTCCAATATGCGCGCATTCATTCTGGCGGCGGGGTTCGGGACACGGATGGGTCCTCTGGGGAGGGTGGTGCCCAAGCCTCTTGTTCCCCTGGGCGGCCTGCCTGTGATCGGGTTCGCTCTGGATAGGCTGCGTCGCGTGGGTGTGACGGAAGCTGTCGTCAATCTTCACCATGGCGCGGACGCCATTCGCGGAGAGATTGGAGATCGCTCCTCGGGAATAAGAATTCATTATTCCCATGAGGAGGAGATTTTGGGGACGGCGGGAGGTCTGAAAAAAGCGGAGGAATTTCTGCGGGAGACAGGTGAGCCGTTTTTTGTCCTGAACGCGGATGCCGTGAGCAACGCCGATCTCGGTGCGGCGCTGGCGCACCACAACGAAGGCGGGTTCCTGGCAACGCTGATTCTTCGCCAATCGGCCGAGGTGACGAAGTTCGGGACGCTTTCTGTCGATGAATCGGGACGCCTTCGCCGGTTCCTCAAGGCAAAGGCGCCGGGAGCGCCAGAGGGCGCGATCACCGAGGCCATGTTCACCGGGCAGAGCGTCCTGTCCCCGGAATTTCTGGATCACATTCCCGCAGGCCGGAAATGTGGGGTCTCGGAAGAGGTATATCCCCCCTTGATCGAGAGCGGCGCGCGGCTTGGAGGCATTCTGACGGATGCCTACTGGGCCGACGTGGGAACGCCTTCCCGTTACCTGGAGGCCGGCGCGGACCTCCTGAGCGGGAAATTCGTTCCTGAATTTGACTGGCCCGCCGGGAGATATGTGCTCGTTCAGGGAAAACCGATGGAATGGGGTGAGGGAATGATCGAACCACCCGTCTTGATCGGTGAAGATGTCGTGTTGAGACAGGGCGCTCATGCCGGGCCTTTCACGGTTCTCGGGAGCGGTGCTATGCTGGAAAGCAATGCTTCTGCCGCGTGGACTGTGGTTTTTTCCGGTGGGAAGATCGAAGGCAATGTCCAGTTGGAGCGATGTATTGTCGGGCCGGATGCCGTAGCCGCTTCCCCGGATGCAGCGCAATGGCTTGAGACTTTTTTCCTTGAGGGGCAGGAGCAGCCGATTTCTTTTTAAGTACATGAGGTGTTTTTTAACATGAGCCAACCGTCCACCGTTGATGCAAAAGAAAACATGCCGGGGCCGACTTCGAGTGCTTGTCTGGGGATGGGCCGCTCTCCTGTTCTGGCGAAAGAAGGCATGGTGGCCACCAGTCAGCCGCTTGCCTCTCTCGCGGGGTTGGAAGTTCTCCGCGAAGGGGGCAATGCGATGGACGCCGCCATCGCCACCGCCGCGGCCCTCAACGTGGTCGAACCGCAATCGACGGGCATCGGCGGCGATATGTTCATGCTCTATTGGGACAATGGAGAGAAACAACTCCGGGGCCTCAACGGCAGCGGGCGTGCCCCGCGCGCCGCTTCGCTAGAGCGGTACCGGAGTGAGGGTTTCACCACGACTCCCGATACGGGGATTTTTTCGGTCACGGTTCCAGGGGCGTTTGACGGCTGGTGCACCGCTCTTGATCGCTGCGGGAGTGGAAAAAAATCCTTGTCCGATCTCCTGGTCCCCGCGATTCACTACGCGGAGAGCGGATTTCCCGTGACGTCCATCATCGGGAACGCCTGGAGGCTTCAGGAAAAAAAGCTGGCTGCATGGGAGGCTTCAAAGCGCATCTTCATGCCGAACGGCCGCGCCCCCCACGTGGGCGGGATTTTCCGGAACCCCGGGCTGGCGGCCACTTTCAGGCTGCTTGCCGAGGGCGGAAGGGAGGCCTTTTATCATGGGCCGGTCGCGGAGGCGATCGTACTGGCTTCCCGCGAGGCGGGCGGTCTTTTTGAGATGGAAGATTTCGCCGACACCCGGAGTACATGGGTCGAGCCCATCCGGACGAGCTACCGCGGCTATGAGCTCTGTGAGATTCCTCCGAACGGGCAGGGCCTGGCGGCACTGATTTGCCTGAACATCCTTGAAGGCTATCCGTTGTCAAAATACAGCTACGGCTCCGCCGATCACCTTCATCTGGCCATTGAAGCGATGAAGCTCGCCTTCGCCGACAGGGACCGCTACATCGCGGACATGGATCACGCCAGCGTCCCGGTGAAAGGACTTCTTTCCGGAGAATACGCCAATGAGCGGCGCGGCCTGATTCGCGAAGATGCGGCCGGAGATCCGGGGCCGGGAACGCCCGGGGGCTGGAGCGATACGATTTATCTCACCGCCGCCGACCGGGACGGAAACATGTGCTCGTTCATCAACAGCCTTTTCAGTCATTTCGGGTCGGGCATCACGGCGGGAGATACCGGCGTCATGCTTCAGAACCGGGGCTTTGGATTTGTCATGGAAGATGATCACCCGAATTGCGTTGCCCCTGGGAAACGGCCTTTTCATACCATCATTCCCGGTTTCGTGATGAAAGACGGGGAGCCGTGGATGAGTTACGGCGTGATGGGCGGAGACATGCAGCCCCAGGGGCATGTTCAGGTTCTCTCGAACATGGTGGACTTCGGCATGAATGTCCAGGAGGCCATGGATGCGCCGAGGTTCCGGGTTCTGGGCGGCCGTGAAGTCGCGATTGAAAACGGTGTGCCGGAAGAGGTTCTCGCGGAGCTCATCGGGAGAGGCCATGATGTTGCCCGGAAAGGCGGCTACGAAGGTTTCGGAGGCGGGCAGGGCATCGTCTGTCTTCCCGAGGGGGTGTACATGGGGGGCTCTGATCACCGAAGAGATGGATGCGCGGTGGGATTCTGAGCCCGGATCGCTGAGGCCAAGGCCCAGCTCTGCGTTCATTGCCCGTATTCTGGAGGGCCTTGTGTTGACCCAGGTTTGTACAAGGTTTCCGGTTCTTTTTTTTGCGTTCACATTGATCCTGGGGGTTGTCGAAGCTTTCGGGGCCGAGGAGAGTTGTTCGTCCGGCATTCGTATGAATAACGAAAGCCGATGGAAGGAGATATCCCGGGGGCTGGAATTCCGCGATTTTCTCTTTCGCTTCAAGGACGGCTCTTCCTCCCGGATGGCCAGTGTCCGGCTCGACCCGGACCAGTTTCATATTCGTCTTCTTTGGCAGGTAAACAAGAGCATTTTTGCTTCGAGAGCAAAACAGGTCGCCGAAAAGACAAAGGCCGTGGTTGTCGTAAACGCGGGGTATTTTGACGAGAATGGCAGGCCGCTGGGATATTTTCGTTCGGGCGATACGGTATATAACAGCCGGCTTCTCTTTCGCGGCCGACGGCGGGCTCTTCACCTTGGTGCTGTGTTCTATGTACGGAAAAAATCGGGAAAGGTCGGAATTGCCACGCGAGAAGCGTTTGATTCCAAGGGTGTGCAGGAAGCTTTCCAGGCGGGGCCATATCTGGTTCGTGGGGGCAAGCCGGATCCCGGCCTGGATGCGTACCGGGAATTCCGCCGGCCCGACAGACGGACCATCCTCGCTCTTGGAAAAGACAGGCGCCTGTTGTTTCTCGTGAGCGAAGAGATCGGGCGGGGAATTTCCTGGTGCGAGCTCCAGAATTTTCTGACCCTCCCGGAATCTGAAGGCGGGCTCGATGCGGCCGAGGCGATGAACCTGGATGGCGGTTCGAGTTCCCAGCTGTATGTGAAGGGAAACAGCCCGTCACGCCAGATGAAAGGAAGAAATGTCCCGGCATTGATCGTCGTCATCCCTCGTCAGGTGAAAAGCGGGTCTTGACGAGTCTCAAGAGGGAGAAAAGATGGGAAAGACCGTCAGCGATATCATGATTGCAAACGTTGTATCCATCAGCCTCGACGAAAAGCTCGATCTGGTCGATGAGATCATGTCAACTGGCGACATACGCCATATGCCGGTGACGCAAGGGGGAAGGGTTGTCGGCGTCGTCAGCCAGCGCGATCTCCTTCGCGCAAAGCTCTCCACCCTGATCGATTTTCCCGAGGAAGATCGGAAGAATCTGCTCGAAGCGACCGACGTGGAAAAAGTGATGACGAAAACGGTGAAGTTCGCCGATCCGAACGAACCGATCACGCATGCGGCCTCCCGGATGCTGGAGGAGAGAATCGGGTGCCTCCCTGTGCTCAACCAGGACCATGAGCTGATGGGGCTCATCACCGAAACGGATGTCATGCGCTATTTCGTCGAAACCGCAAAAGAGTAGCGTTTGCAAACCCGGAGAGAACCGATGGGGGATATGGACGGGAAGGTCGCTCTCGTATCGGCGGCCAGTAAAGGGCTGGGCCGCGCCTCGGCGATGGCGATGGCACGCCGTGGGGCCAAACTGGCCCTCTGCTCGCGAAAACCCGATGAAATTGCCGCTGCCGCGCGGGAAATCGCCGAGGAAACCGGGGTCGAAACATGGCATTGCGCCGCGGATGTCGGCAAGGCGGAGGATATACAGCGCTTTGTTGACGGCGCGGTCGGGCACTTCGGCGGTGCCGATGTCCTGGTGTCAAATGCGGGGGGACCGCCTCCCGGCAATTTTCCGGATTTTAACGAAGCCGATTGGCAAAGTGCTTTTGAGTTGAGCGTCATGAGCGCGGTCCGTTTGGTGCGCGCTGTTTTGCCTCACATGAAAACCCGTGGCGGCGGGCGCATTCTTTTCATTCTTTCGAGTTCGGTGCGCGAGCCCATCGACTTTTTGCTTCTCTCCAACGTGATGCGACCCGCCGTGGCCGGCCTGTCGAAAAGCCTTTCGCGCGAGCTGGCGGGCGACAACATCCTGGTGAATGTCGTCGCTCCCGGGACGATTCTCACGGATCGCGTACGTCAGAACCGGAGGCATTTCGCCGAAAAAAATAACATCTCATATGAAGAGGCGGTTGACCGGGCCGCCCAGAATATCCCTTTGGGCCGGCTTGGAGATCCGGGCGAATTCGGCGCGATGGTGGCTTTTTTGGCCTCTCCCGAGGCGAGTTACATAACGGGCGGATTTTTCAGTGTAGATGGCGGCCGTCTGAAGGGGCTTTAGCTCGAAGACGTTGGAGTCGGAAAAAATCCTCAAATCTTCCCGGAACGACCCGGCGCGTTACCTGCGAAGCCGGAGCCTTTCGCGCCGCGTGGGTTCGGGAGGAGGCTCGGGCTCTGGCGGGGGTTTTTCGGCCCCGCTTTTCGGATTGAAAATGGTCTTCAGGTCCTTGTCCACATTCTCTTTTTCCTCCGGTAATTTGCTCTGGCGTTTCTTTTTTTCATAGACGCCAATTTGCTCGCGCAGCAGGGTGAAAAAAGCCTCTGGTCCCCCGGAAAAGAGACCGGTCCGCCACAGATGCATGCTGGCGGAAAGTTCGACCCGGGTTCTGCCGCCGGGGAGTTTCGTGAGGAAAACGGCTCGGGATCCGAGCGGCTGCAGGGAGACGATCCGCCCCGTTTCGGGTCTCGCCTCCTCAATTTTTTCATTGTTCAGGTGCATCACCCGCAGGGCCGCCGGAAAAACCAGGTCGTAGTCATGGCCGAAAACCATTGTTGCTCCGCCGTCCGGCCGCACCGCCCTTACCCGGTCGAGGGTGGAAGCGCACCCCGACAGGACGCCAAAAGCCAGTAACACGTTGAGATAGATGAATATTTTGATTCGCATGGCGCCCGTATCCGGCGGCGAAGGGCCTCCCGAATATACCACATGCCTCCCCGTTGACACTGGTGAAATCACCCGACCATACTTGTAGGGTTTGGACTGCCTTTTTTCTTTTTGCCGCATATGGATTCGAGAAATTCCGAATGATGGAAGATATCGTCATCGAGGGCGCCCGGGAGCATAACCTGAAAGACATCTCCCTTCGCCTTCCCCGCGAGCAATTTATCGTGGTGACCGGCCCGAGCGGATCGGGGAAGTCTTCCCTGGCTTTCGACACCATCTACGCCGAAGGCCACCGCCGCTATGTCGAGAGCCTTTCGACCTACGCCCGGCAGTTCCTCGAGCGCGTCGACAAGCCGGACGTCGACCTCGTCGAGGGGATCAGCCCCGCGATTGCCATCGAGCAGTACAATCCGGTCAAGCACTCCCGCTCCACCGTCGGAACGGCGTCGGAAATATACGACTACGTCCGCCTGCTCTTTGCCAAGGCCGGAGAGATATTCTGTCCCAACTGCGGAAAACCGGTTCGGCCTTCGACGGTCGATAATACGGTGGCCCGCATTCTGGGCGATCATTCGGGGGAGAGGGGATTTGTTCTGTTTCCGCTCCCCCCCGTTCCGCTCGAGGAGATGGAAGACCGCTTCGCCGGTCTGGTGGCGCAGGGTTTCATCCGGGCAGTTGTAGAAGGAGAAGTGTTCGACATCGCCCCTGGCCTGTTGGAAAAACTCAGCGAAAAATTTATTCCGAAACCAAAAGTATCTTCGCCTAAAACATCTTCGAAAAAAAAGGCGAAAAAGAAAAAAACCACCGGCAAAAAAGAAGCGGACGACGCGTCGGATTCGTTTCCCCGTCAGATCTATGTCGTTGTGGATCGGATCCGTTTTTCGGATCAGGGAAAAGCCAGATTGGGGGAGTCGCTGGAGACGGCCTTCCGGGAAGGTGAGGGCAGCACCCATGTTCAGGTGGTGGACGGGCCGCTGCTTTCGTTCAGTCAGCGGCTGGAGTGTTGCGGGAGAATTTTCGACGCTCCGACTCCGGTGAGTTTCAGTTTCAACAATCCCAACGGCGCCTGTGTCGAATGCGGCGGGTTCGGCAATACCCTTGACCTCGATGAATCACTCATCATTCCCAATCCGGACAGGACGCTGGCCCAGGGGGCGGTTGAGCCCTGGACGAGACCGCGCTACCGCAGCTATGTAGGCAAGCAGCTTCAGAGCGCTGCCGAGGAGGAAGGGCTGGACATCCATCGGCCATGGAAATCCCTGCCGAATCGCCAAAAGAAGATGATTCTGGAAGGGTCGAAAAGTCTGCTGGGCGTTTACCCTTTTTTTGAGCGCCTTCGGCGGAAAAAATACAAAGTCTGGGTCCGGGTGTTTATCCGCCGCTACCAGTCTCTTCAGAACTGCGCCACCTGCGGCGGCTCGAGACTCCGCCCGGAAGCCCTGTGGGTCCGGGTCGCGGGCAAGAACATCGCCGAAATCTGCTCCATGCCGGTCGTCAGGCTGCGGAAGTTCTTTACCGAAGTGGAGCTCTCCCCCGGGCAGGAGGACCGGGCCCGGGATGTACTCAATCAGATTCGGGAGCGGCTGGACTTTCTCCATCATGTCGGCCTGGATTACCTGACGCTCGACCGCGAAACGCGGACGCTGAGCGGGGGCGAGCACCAGCGGATCAACCTGGCGAACCAGCTGGGCGCGCACCTGACCGGAACGCTTTATATTCTCGATGAGCCGACCATCGGGCTTCATCCCCGGGACAACGCCAAGCTCATCGAGATTCTCAAGGGGCTCGTGGATCGGGGAAACACCCTCCTGCTCGTCGAACACGACAGGGACGTCATCACCGAGGCGGACTATGTGGTCGATCTCGGGCCGGGCGCGGGCGAGCGGGGTGGAGAGGTGGTTTTCTCGGGGGACTATTCCGAGCTTTCGAAATGCGAAGATTCCGTGACGGCGAAATTCCTGAACGACATCCGCCGGATCATGCCCCGGCGTCCCCGCGAGCGGGTCAACCAGGAGGACAGAAAACTTTCCCTCTTCGGCGCGCGGGGAAACAACCTGAAGAATGTGGATTTGCACATCCCTCTCGGTAATCTCGTCGCCGTTACCGGCGTTTCAGGCTCAGGAAAAAGCACCCTGATTCACGACACGCTTTATCCCGCGCTGGCGCGTATTCTCCATGATAGGCAAGATTCGATCGGCGTCTTCAAGCAGATCAATGGGTTCGAGAATCTCTCTTCCGTCGTGCTTCTCGATCAAAGCCCCATCGGCAAGAGCCCCCGAAGCAACCCCGTTACCTACATCAAGGCCTACGATCCGATTCGCCGGCAGTTCGCCGGCACGCAGATGGCCAAGAGCTACGGTTACGGGCCGGGCCACTTTTCTTTCAACTCGCCGGGCGGGCGCTGCGAGGCGTGCACGGGAAGCGGTCATCAGAAAATTGAGATGCACTTCATGGCGGACCTGTTCATCCGCTGCCCGGAATGCGAGGGCAAACGCTTCAAGTCCCAGGCGCTCGACATTCGCTACAAGGGCCTGAACATCCATGAGGTGCTCAACCTCACCGTGGACGAGGGCATTCTCTTCTTCGACCACGTTCCCGCCGTCGTCAACAAGCTGCTCATCCTCCGCGAGGTGGGGCTGGGGTATCTCCGGATCGGCCAGCCGGTCAACACCCTCTCGGGCGGGGAGGCCCAGCGGCTCAAGATCGCGGGCCAGCTTTCGACAAAGCCGCCGAGGGATGTTCTCTATCTCATGGACGAGCCGACGACCGGCCTCCATTTCCAGGATGTCGAGCGTCTCCTCGAGGTGCTCATGCGCCTGGTGGCCCTGGGCAACACCGTCGTCGTGATCGAACATAACCTGGATGTCGTCCAGGCGGCCGACTGGATCATCGACCTCGGTCCGGAGGGCGGCGAGGGAGGCGGGCGCATCGTCGCGGAGGGAACGCCCGAGACGGTCTCGAAATCGAAAGCGTCTCATACGGGTGCCTACCTCAGAGCGTATCTGGAAAAGCAACAGGCGGTTTAAATGGCTGCGCGGGGCGGAAAATGGCTGCGCCGCCTTCTGATAGCCGCGTGCGCCCTCTTCGTTCTCGTGCTCATTGCGAGGCTGTATCCCCCCTTCCGGCATCCGGTCGATGCCCTTCTGCTGGCCCAGTCGCTTTTCGCGGGCGGCGAGGGGGGATGGCTGAAGAAATGGACGCTTCCCCCCGAGCGCTCCCCGGCGCCCCTCGAAAAGATGAAACTCGATCTCTACCGTCAGACCGCCGGGGCGGGCGATGTGCGCGGGTGCGTCCTTCTGGCGCACGGGATGACCGACGCGGGCCGCCGCGATCCCCGCCTGATGGACTTCGCGGAAAACGTATCCCGGCTGGGCTTCGCCGTGGCCGTTCCGGAGCTTCCCGGCATGCGGCGATTCCGCCCCGACCGCCGGGACACGGATCGAATCGCCGAGAGCTTCACCTGGCTGCACAACCGGTTCGGACGCTCCGGCAGGCGGTGCGGCATGTTCGCGTTTTCATTCGCGGCCGGGCCCGCGATGAAGGCCGCCGTCCTGCGCCGCGTAGCCCCCCGCGTCGGGTATTTCATCGGGGTGGGCGCCTATCTGGACCTGACGGCCGTCCTTCGCTACCTGACGACCGGCGGCAGGGGCGATGCGCCCGCCTTTCCGGGCGGCCCGCCCGTTCGGGTGGGCAAATGGCTGTTTCTCCGCTACAACATGGCGTTATTGGGTCTGATGGGATATGAAGATGAAGTAGAAACCATCGTCAGGCGGAAAATCGCGGACGAAGACGCCGACATCTCGGCGCTCGCGGCGCGCCTTCCCGTTCGAATCCAAAGGCTGCTCTCGCTGATCGGAAACCGCGATCCGGGCCGGTTCGATGAACTTCTTCGAGATCAGCCGGGAGAACTGCTCGTCCGCCTGAACGACTGGTCGGTGCGAGCGGACATCTCCCGGTCGGCGATGCCGATTTTTTTGCTTCACGGGCGATCCGACCCGTTCGTCCCGTTTTCGGAGAGCTTGCGCCTGGCCGAACTGGCCCGCCGCCGGAGAGATGGCGCGGGCCGCGTCCGGCTGCTCATTGCCGAAAGCCTCGCCCACGTCGATCCCGAGCGGGGGAAAACCTCTCCGGGATTTCGCGGGTTGATCGAGGCCCTGCGTCTCGTGGGTTTCGTGTCCGACGTGCTGACCGCGATGGAAGGAGGATAGCGATTCAATGGCTGAGCAAACCGATGTGAAGACCATCACCCGGACCGTCAATGCCAAATGGAAAGGGGACTTGCGATCCGAGGCCCAGGTCCGCGATTGCCCGCCGTTTTTCACGGATGAGCCGAAGGGGCGCGGGGGATTGTTCGAGTTTCCCACGCCCGCCGAATACGTCCTCTCCGGCCTTTCGGGCTGCAGCGTCGCGCACGTCGAAATGTTCGCGAAGGAGGTGGGCATGCCCCTGACCGATTGCCGGGTGGAGGGCCGGCTCACCATGGGCCGGTTCGAGCCCGATGACGAGCGGAGCCGGGCCGGCGGAATCCTGGGGATCGAGTTCGATATCGAGGTAACCTCCCCCGGAACCCGGGAAGAGCTGGATCGCGTTCAACAGCTTTTCCGGGAAAAATGCGTGCTCTACCTGTTCGCCAAAAGCGCGGTCCCCGTCACCGATAGCTGGACGCTAATTCCTCCCGCGTGATCGGGCCGCGTGTTTGTCCTGAATCCGGAAAGGCCGGTTGAAATTCCATGGAACTTGTCCACGCGAAAGGAATGATGTTCGCCGGTTTCGCCCTGCTCGCATGGACGGCGCTGTCTTTTTGCGTTCGCATGGCGATGCAGGGCGCCCCGCTTCTCCGGACCACCGCCTCGATATCCTCCTGCAACGCGCTGCTCATGATTCCCGTCGCGTTCACGTTCATGCCGCTTTCCGCGTTTCAGCCTGCGCGAAGCGAGACGTTCATCTACATTGCGGCCCTGGCGCTTCTGATGGTCGCGACCTCGCGGCTGACCTATTATTTCGCCATCCGGCGGATCGGCCCCAGCCGCGCCCTTCCGGTGGCGACCAGCACCCCGATCATCACCGCGTTCGTCGCCGCCGCCTGGGTGGGCGAGCCGGTCACCCTCCGCATGATGCTCGGGCTGGCGCTCCTCGCCGCCGGCGTGACCGCCGCCGTCCGAGCCGAGCCTTCGCAGGACAAATTCCTTCCCACGGACCCGAAACAACGCCTGCTCGGATGGATGTCGGCCGGGATCACCGTCTGCATCTGGAGCGTTTCGGGCGTGACGATGAAGGTCGTCGCGATGGACGTCCCGCCGCTGGCCGCGGCGGCGATGATCATCTGGCTCGGCGTCCCGTTCACCTGGATGATCGCTTTTCTGGGAAGGGGCACCGAGGCGGGAGAGACCATTCCCCGGGCGAGCTGGAAGTGGATGGGCGCCGCCGCCTGCTGCCAGACGGTGGCCGTGCCCTCGTTCGTCTCCGCCGTCCACTACACCTTCGCCGTGAACGCATCGGCCATCACCGCGCTTCAGCCGCTCCTCGCCCTCGTCATCGCGCACACCTTCGTCCGCGAGGCGGAAAACGTCACCGTCCGCCTCGCCGCCGGGGCGTCCATGACCGTCTGCGGCACGCTCGTGGTCCTGCTGCTGGCATAAAAGACGTTTTCCACCCGATTTGATTCCGGCGGGAGTCATCACCCGGAAGATTTATTCGCTCACTTCCGGTTCGGCGGTTTTTGAATCCTTCGACCCCCCCATCGCTCTTCCCGAGACGAGGGCGTCCGCGCCGAAGCGCTCGCGGACGGCGTCCATCGTTTCCACCAGGCGCGAATCGCGAAGCCG
>CAMYJL010000039.1:19486-22399 GCA_947258645.1 uncultured Nitrospinota bacterium | reverse complement strand
CCCCAGCCGCCCAGGCCCACCGACGCGGCGCGCAGTTTATCGGAGGTCATGGGTTCTCCTTGGGGGTTGGGGGGTGAATGGTCTGTCGAGACAGACTAGCATCCCGCGAGGTGAAGGGGCTAGCCAACGGTCCTTCGGGGATCCTTGCCAAGGGGGGTGCTTAACGGTTCGTCGTACCAAGTGGTGAACCCGCCGGAGTGGATGTGTCCGTCGGCGCGGTGAAAGTGGCGCAGGCGGGGAAAAATCAGGAGAAGATGATGCGGCGCCCTCGCCCGAAGATTTCCCCGATCAACTGTTCCTCTTCGATTTGGGAAATCATCTGCAGGGTGCCGGGCAAGGCGAAATCCTCCCCCAGAAAAACGGGGCAGGCGCGGAAATCGCCCAGGCACCACTGACTGAGCCACCCCTTGGGCGGGGTCACATACTCGTTGGAAAGGGGGTCGAAACAACGCAGCCCGCGCGCGGGGCCGAGGTCGAGATGGGGACATTCCGATGGGGCGCTCATGGCCTTCCCCGTTCCGGGCAGAGGCGGGTGAGAAAAATGCGGTTTAATTCAGGGCCAGTTCCTCATCGTTGCGGTATTTTTTTTCCGCATCGCATTTGTTCCACATCTTCCACCGAAGATATCCCCAGCTTTTCTGCGGCTCGGAGAACATGACCACCTCTTCGCGGGTGACGTTTCGGGTCCGCATCTCGAGATCGATCGCGGCTTCGAGCGGGTCTTTGTTCTCCTGTTCCGCCAGCGCGAAAATCGCGTTGACCGCGTGGACG
This sequence comes from uncultured Nitrospinota bacterium, assembly GCA_947258645.1. GTDB lineage: Bacteria > UBA8248 > UBA8248 > UBA8248 > UBA8248 > CAMYJL01. The sequence continues at coordinate 21,628 of CAMYJL010000039.1, read as the reverse complement.
ATGAATTTCGTGGTCTCGATTTCCTCATCGTAGGGATGGACGGGATCGAAAACCGGCTCCCCGAGCAGGTCCTCGACGTCCAGCGACGCCTCCCTGCCCCCCATCTCGTGCCGCCAGGGCAATGCGGGGAGCTTGATCTTGTTTTTCCGCTCTTTCATCGTGGCCTCCCGTTCTTCTCCATGACGCCGACGCCCTTTCAACACGTCTAATGGCCCATGTTGGCCGGCTCCATTTCGCGCTCCAGCGTCAGGCGGATGCGCTTGACGTGTTCCGATCCGACTTCCAGCACACCTATCTCGATGTCCTGGACAATCTCGAGCGGAACGCCCGCCATGTCGGCGAGATCCTGCAGGGTGAGTTTGCGCTGCTCCATCAAGTCCCGAATTTGAATGGCCATGTCGGGCACCTCTTCGGGCGGAAGCTTTTGGGGAGCGGAGTTTTTTGAGAGCGGAAGGTTTTGGCACTAGAAAACATAATACCCGAAGCGATTTTCGGCACATTCAAATTATGCGGCACATTCTAATTATGAAAGATGAAGCGCCGTGAATCGGAGGATTTTTTGGGGATGAGCGTCCGCGCAGAGCGGGGCGGGAGTTTCGCGCATCGAAACGAGGGAGATCGCACGGCGCCCGCACGGGCCGCAGTTAGTTTCCCTCCCCCGCGATCTTCCCGTCCCGTCCTCTTCGGAATCCCCCCGCGCCGCCGGGCGGGCCTTCGGGATCTTTCCCGAGGGGGCCTGCCAGAAGTTTATCGGACCAGGCGGTAAAATCGCCGACGCGGATGTGCTCGCGGGCCCGGCGGAGGAGGTCCTGGTAGAAGTGGAGGTTGTGCAGGGTCATGAGGCGCTGGCCGAGGGTTTCGCCGGCGCGGTGGAGGTGGCGCAGGTAGGCGCGGCTGAAGCCGCCCCGGCAGGTGGGGCAGGCGCAGTCTTCGTCGACCGGGGCGGGGTCTTCCTCGAAGGCGGCGTTTTTGATGGAAATCCTTCCGGCCCGGGTGAAGAGGTTGCCGCGGCGTGCGTGGCGGGTGGGCATGACGCAGTCGAACATGTCGGCGGCGCGGGCGACCCCCCGGAGGAGGTCGGCGGGGGTGCCCATGCCCATGACGTATCGGGGCTTGTCCTCGGGGAGAACCTCGGTGGCGGCATCGAGGAGGACGCCGGTGTCGTGCTTGGTCTCGCCGAGGCAGAGGCCGCCGATGGCGTATCCGGGAAAGTCGAGCGATTTCAATTGGTTGGCGCTTTCGCGGCGGAGGTCGGGGAAGGCGCCGCCCTGGACGATGCCGAAAAGGGACTGATCAGGACGCCTATGGACGTCTCGTGAACGATCGGCCCAGTTGGTGCGGCGGAGGGCGTCTTCGGCCTCGGCGCGGGCATGGGGGAAGCCGAGGGGCTCATCGAGAACCATCGCGATGTCGGGCCCGAGGGCTTCCTGGATCTCGACGGCGCGCTCGGGGGTGAGGTGCATGCGGGCCCCGTCGAGATGGCTCTGGAAGGCGATGCCCTCGTTGGTCACTTTCGCCAGGGGGGCGAGGCTGACGAGCTGGTAGCCGCCGCTGTCGGTCAGGATGGGGCCCTTCCAGCGCATGAACGCGTGAAGGCCGCCGAGGCGGGCGATCCGCTCCGCGCCGGGCCGGAGGGAGAGATGATAGGCATTGGCAAGGATGATTTGAGAGCCGACGGCGAGGAGGTCGTCCGGGTCAAGGGTTTTCACGGTGGCCTGGGTTCCCACCGCCATGAAAGCGGGGGTGTCGACCGGGCCGTGCGGCGTTTCGAGCCGCCCCGCGCGCGCCTTCCCGCCGGGCTGCGCCGAAAAAACCTGAAAGCTGAAGGCGCCGCTCACAGGACCTGGATGGGCCCTTCCGAGCTTCCTGCGAGAAACTGGCGCACGAGAGGGTCTTCGGTCTCCATGATCTCGTCCGGACTCCCTTGGGCCACGATCCTGCCCTCATGGAGCATCGCGACGGTGCGCGCGTATTTGAGCGCGCTTTCGATATCGTGGCTGATGACAACGGAGGTGATCTGCAGGGATTGCTCCATGCGCACGATTAACCTGTTGATGGAGTCGGCCAGAATGGGGTCCAGCCCGGTCGTAGGCTCGTCGTAGAGCAGGATCTCGGGCTCCTGAATGATGGCCCGGGCCAGGC
>CAMYJL010000039.1:0-19443 GCA_947258645.1 uncultured Nitrospinota bacterium | reverse complement strand
GCTCCTGAATGATGGCCCGGGCCAGGCCAACCCGCTTTTGCATTCCTCCCGAAAGCTGGGAGGGCATCCGATCTTCGATTCCGTCCAGACCGACGAGGTGGAGCTTATCCTTGACCTGGTGGGATATTTCCTCCGGGGAGAGCCGGGTATGCTCCCTGAGCGGGAAGGCGACGTTTTCACCGACGGTCATCGAGTCGAACAGCGCGGCACCCTGAAACAACATACCGAATTTCGTGCGCATCCTCGTGAGGGCGCGGCCGCGAATCATGGAAATGTCGACGCCATCGATCAGAATCTGCCCCACGTCCGGCGCCAGGAGACCGATGATGTGTTTCAGCAAAACACTTTTCCCCTCGCCGCTCCGGCCGATGATGACGGTGATCCTCCCCTCCGGGATTTTCAGGTCCACCCCCCGAAGCACATGGTTTTGCCCGAAAGATTTTTTCACGCCGCGAATGTCGATTTTGATGTTTTCGCTCAAGGGCCACCTCTTTCCCCGGACAAAGAACCGGAAGGCCCTCCTCCCAGCAAGCGGGCGCTCACCGCATGTCCATCCTGGAAGAAGATCCGGGGAACCCTGAAACCCACGCCCGAGAAAATTTCATAGGAGATCGTGTGCGCACGGGAGGCCAGCTCATCCCCGGAAATGACCTCCCCTCCCTGAACGCCAAAAAGCACCGTCTCATCTCCAACGCGAACAGCATCCAGGTCCGTCACATCGATTGTCAGCATGTCCATCGAAACCCGGCCGACCACGGGAACCCGCTTCCCCCGCAGGAGAACATCGGCGCGATTCGAGAGAATTCTCGGGTATCCATCCGCGTATCCGGCGGCGACCACGGCAATCCGCCCGGCCGTGCTCCGCGCGTAAGTCCCCCCATAGCCTACCGGTCCACCTGCGGGGACATCCTTGACCTGGATGACGGCGCTCCTCAGCGTCATCGCTGGTCGAACCTCCACATCCCGCGCTGACGCCGGGAGGGAACCGTAGAGCGCGATTCCCGCTCGGACCAGTTGCCCGGGCGCGTCGGGAAAGGCAAGCCCGCCCGCGCTGTTGGCGCAATGGACCATCGGAGGGAGGAGCCGCCGTCCACGGAGATCATCCATCAGCGCATGAATGACCTCAAACTGAGCCCGCGTTGGTTTCTCGCCATCCGCTTCATCGGCCCGGGCAAGATGGCTCATCAGACCCACCACCTCGACGCTATCGAGCGCGGCGGCCTTTCGGAGAAACTCCGGCGCCTCCCCGGGCGCCACGCCCAGCCGGTGCATCCCGGAATCCACTTTCAAATGGAGCCGCGCGCGCCGGCCCGCCGAACGCCCGGCGGCGGAAAGGGCCTCCGCCTGATCAAAATCCCAAACCACCGCGTCCAGATTCGCAGACACCATGCGCGGAGCCAGCGCCGGGGTTGCGCCGCTCATCACAAGAATCCGCACCCCGCCATACCGGCTGGCATCTTCGGAAGTCAGGGGGCTTCGCAGGTCTTCCCCTTCCTCCACGGTGGCGACCCCCAGCCACTCTGCCCCGGCACCGATAAACGCCTGAGCCGACTCCACAGCTCCATGACCGTATCCTTCGGCTTTTACGACGGCAAGCAGATCGCGGTCCGGGCCAACTGTCGATTGAAGCGCCCGAAAGTTTCCGCTCAGCGCATCCAGATCGACAAGCGAGGCGGTGGGTCTCCCGCCTGGAACAAAATTCATGTATGGGAGGCTGGTATGGGAGAGCTGATTCGGCAGGCCCGCGGTCAAAAGCCCACCTCCTCCTCGTTTTCAAAGACTTCCGCAGCCGGAATGGGAGAACCTTCGTGGAAGGTGTCCAGGTTGGCAAAACGGGTGTAATCCTGGAAAAACCGAAGCGACACATCGTCGGTCGGGCCGTTGCGCTGCTTGGCGATGATGATGGTGGCCTCGCCTTTCCGGTCTGAATCCGGAACGTAGTAATCCTCCCGGTACAGGAGAGCGACCAGATCGGCATCCTGCTCAATGGAGCCGGATTCACGCAAATCCGCCAGGTTGGGCCGCTTCCCTTCGCGGGACTCGACCGCGCGCGATAGCTGGCTGAGCGCCACCACCGGAACATCCATCTCCTTCGCCAGACTCTTCAGCCCCCGGGTGATCTCGCTGATCTCCACCTGGCGGCTCTCATACCGCTGGGTCCGATGGGAGATCAACTGAAGATAATCCACAATGACGAGACCGAGACCTTGATCCGACTGAATGCGCCGGCACTTCGCGCGAATATCGAACACGGAAATATCGGTGGAATCATCCACGTATATCGGGGACTCGGACAATTCTCCCGCGGCGCGGATGAGATCGGGCCACCTTCGCGAGGGCATGTATCCGCTCTGGAGCTGTTTCGCATTCACCATCGCCCGCCCGCACATCATGCGGATGGCCAGCGAGCGCGAGCTCATTTCGAGGCTGAAAACGGCCGTGGGCACTTTCGCCGCGATGGCCGCATATTCCGCAATACAGAGCGCGAAAGCCGTCTTTCCCATGCTCGGACGGCCCGCAACAATGATCAGCTCGCCCGGCTGAAGTCCGCTCGTCAGTTTGTCCAGATCGGTAAAACCGGTCGGCACGCCCGTGACGAGCTCTTTCCTGTCATACAACTCTTCCAGATGCGGAAAGGTTGTTTTGACAATTTCTTTCATGGTTCCAATGTTCTGATGGAAACGGCCGGAGGAGACTTCGAAGATGGCGCGCTCGGCGTCGTCAATCAGGATATCGACATCTTCCGAATCGCTGAAGGCGCGCTCGGCGATGGCATTCGACGTTTGAATCAGGCTGCGCTGGAGAAACGTGGCCCGGATCAGTTTGGCATACACGACAGCGCGCCGAACGCTGGACACATCGTCCGCGAGGCGGGAAACATATTCCGGCCCGCCGGCCTCTTCGAGTTTCTCCATTTTTTTCAGGACATCGACAACCGTCAGAAGATCGATCGGATCATTTCGCTCAAAAAGGGAAATCATCGCCTCGTAAATGACGCGATGGCTCATCCGATACAGGTGCTCCGGGCGGAGAACTTCCATCACGTTGGCGACGGTTCCGCCTTCGCCACCATCGAGCAGGAGCGCGCCAAGAACGCGCTGCTCCGCCTCAATATTTTGAGGAGGCAGATTCTGGACACTTCCCGGACTTTGGGAATTTACGGGGGACAACTCGGAAGGGCTCCGTCGAAATAAAATTTAATGGGCGGTAAGCTTCAGAATACAGCAGATTCGCCGATTAGAAAATGCCGGTAGCGAAAAATCGAAAGCCAAAAAATCCGGGGCCGCCAATTCCGGCGGCCCCTTGAATCGTTATCTGGAATCAATGCGCTTATCCGGGCCCGAGACGGTGCATCCCGCTTCCCCAGGCTTTTAAACCCTCTACTCTACGCCGGAAGATTTATCTTCCCCGGCCTCCTCAGCCACCTCAGCGGCCTCGCTTTCAGCAGCCGATACGGCTTCAGCCGCATCTTCCGGGGAACCTTCGGTTTCTTTTCCCTCCTCCGCCGAATCGGCCTCTTCGGGCTGCGCGGACTGATCGGCCAGAACGTGCACTTTGATCTGGGCCCTTACCTCGGGATGGAGACGAATTTCCACATCGTGTTCCCCCACCCGGCGAATCGGCTCTTCCAGGAGAATTCTCCGGCGGCTAACTTCCAGGCCTTTTTCCGCAAGCGCCGCCTCGATGTCTCGATTGGTCACCGAGCCGAAGAGGCGCCCGTCCTCCCCGGCCCGGGCGGTGAATTCAAGCTCGACCCCGTTGATTTTACCCGCCTCTTCCTCCGAACCCCGCTTCGCAGCCTGAACCTGCGCCTCACGAAGCATTTGTTCGTGCTGGGCCGCCCGCACGGAACCCGCGGATGCCTGAAGCGCCAGCCCTTTCGGAATCAGGTGGTTCATCCCGTAGCCATCGGCGACTTCAATGACGTCGCCGACATCTCCCAAATTTTCGATCTCTCTCCGAAGAATGACGCGCATCAAAATCCCTTTCGTCCTTAACCGTGATCAACAGTGTAAGGCATGAGACCCATGTAGCGGGCCCGCTTGATTGCGATCGTGAGCTGCCGCTGGAAGCGGGCCGATGTGCCCGTCACGCGCCGGGGGATGATCTTCCCCCGCTCGCTCACCATATTCCGAAGGGTCTTGATGTCCTTGTAATCGATATATGCGATGCCGTCCGCCGTAAAGCGGCAAACTTTCTTGCGGACGAACCGCTTTTTCTTTCTCTTCTGGCCGCCAAATTTGCGGCGCGGGGCAAATGCCATGTTTTCCTCCGAAAAATCTGTTCCGTTTTCGAATACCTAAAAGGGAATATCGTCGTCCGTCATTGGCGGCGAGCCGCCCGAAGGCACTCCAGACCATTCCGCCGGGGCGGCTTCATGCGTCGAGGAATTTCCGACCCCTTGGCCGCCTTCATCCCGCCTGGCAATAAAGTGGACGTTGTAGGCCACCACTTCATGCTTGCTGCGACGGGAGCCGTCCTGCGCCTCCCACGAACTGAAACTCAAACGTCCTTCGACGAGAACCGGGCTGCCCTTGGCGCAATTTTCCATCACCCAGTCACCCTGCTTGCCGAACACGACAATGTCGACGAAGCAGGTGTCCTCACGCCAATCGTCTCCGCTGCGGTACCTGCGATTGACCGCCAATCCAAAATTCACAACAGAAGAGCCCGAGGGAAGAAAACGCTTCTCGGGATCTCGCGTGAGATTACCTCTCAAGTAAACTTGATTCATCTGGGCCATGGCTTCCTCCGCGCGTTATGAGTCTCTATCGTCTCTTTTTTCTCTATCGTCGGAATTACCCTCTTGCCTGACCGTACTGCGCTTGGCATTTTTCTCCAGTTTCCGCAAAAGCTCCGGATCCATCCGAACGGTCATAAAGCGCCACGCATCTTCGTCCAAGCGAAGCTGGCGTTCGATTTCCTGGATGATTTTCAATTCGGACTTGTAGGTGACGACAAAATAATTCCCGTGGCGTTGATCTTTGATGGGGTAGGCCAGACGCTTTTTCCCCCATCGGTCAACGTTGAGAATTTCCCCGCCAGCATCGGAAATTTGCTTCTCGAAGCTCTTGATCCGCTCTTCAACACCCTCCTCTTCGAGGTCGGGCGAGAGCAAGATCATCGTTTCATACTGCCTCATGTCCTTCTCCTCTCGGACTAAGCGGCTCCAGGTCTTTTTGCCTGGAGCGAGGAGTTCCGTAGAACCCTAACACATCCATTAGACTCCGGCCACAAGCCGCCTTTTTAAGCGGGGCTTGCCACCGGAATTCCGCGATTTCAAAACGTCGGTACCGCCTACCCCTTCCTAAAACAGCGGGGCAAGCACCAGCGAGACGATCGACATCAGCTTGATGAGAATATTCATCGACGGCCCGGAGGTATCTTTCATCGGGTCGCCCACGGTATCGCCCACCACCGCGGCCTTATGGGCCTCGGAGCCTTTTCCGCCCAGTTTTCCATCCTCGATTTCCTTCTTGGCGTTATCCCAGGCGCCGCCTGCATTCGCCATCAGAAGCGCCAGAAGCACCCCCGACAGCAGGGCGCCCGCCAGCATTCCGCCGAGCGCTTCCTTGCCCATCAGGAAGCCGACGAGGATAGGGACAACGATAGCGGTTACGCCGGGAACGATCATCTCCTTCAGTGCGGCCTGTGTACTGATATCAACGCACCGGGCGCTGTCAGGCTCCGCGGTACCTTCCATGATGCCGGGGATTTCGCGGAACTGGCGGCGAATCTCCTGAATCATGACGAACGCCGCCTTCCCGACGGATTTCATCGTCATGGAAGCGATGGCGAAAGGAACAGCCCCACCGATCAGCATCCCGGCGACGACGTTTGCGTTCGTGAGGTCAATCTGCTGCAAATTCGCCGCCTTGGTGTAGGCCGCGAAGAAGGCGAGCGCGGTGAGCGCCGCCGAGCCGATGGCGAAGCCTTTGCCGATGGCAGCCGTGGTGTTCCCCAGGGCGTCGAGGCTGTCGGTGATCTTCCGGGTTTCAGGACCCAACTCGCTCATCTCTGTGATACCGCCCGCGTTGTCCGCGATGGGTCCATAGGCATCCACAGACATCGTGATGCCGATGGTGGCCAGCATGCCGACCGCCGCCACCGAAATCCCGTACAGCCCCGCCAAGGAATTCGAGGCGATGGTCACAACCGCCAGGACCACCAGCGGAGCGCAAACGCTCTCCAAACCGAGAGCGAACCCACTTATGATGTTGGTGGCCACGCCGGTCTGCGTTGCGTCCACAATCTGGCCGACCGGCTTTGTTCCGGTACCAGTGTAATACTCGGTCAGCATCCCGATGAGGATGCCGCCCACCGTACCGAGCAAAATGGCCCCGAATACGGCCATCTTGATACCAAGCGAGGCAGTAACAACATAAGCGAGAACCATAAACACGGCGGCGGCGAGAATCGTCGCCCCCCGCAGGGCCACGGCCGGCTTCGATGTGGCCAGAACTTTCATCGAGGCGATTCCGATGACCGATGCAACCAGGCCCATCATCGGGAGCAGCACCGCGAGCGCCATCGCGCCCGAATTGGTGGTGCCAAGCAGGGCGCCCGCTGTGGAGCCGATGAAAATAGTCGAGATCACGGCGCCGACGTACGACTCGAAAAGGTCGGCGCCCATCCCTGCGACGTCGCCCACGTTGTCACCCACGTTGTCGGCGATGACGGCGGGGTTCCGGGGGTCGTCCTCGGGGATGTTGGCCTCGACCTTACCCACGAGATCGGCGCCCACGTCGGCCGTCTTCGTGAAGATTCCGCCGCCGACACGGGCGAAGAGCGCGATCGAACTCGCGCCCATCGAAAATCCGGTGATGACCGAAGCATTGGCGCTGACGTTCAGCACATCAAAATACCAGAACAAAAACCCGACACCCAAAAGACCCAGGCTGGCGACCGAAAGTCCCATCACGGTGCCGCCATAGAAAGCCATCGAAAGCGCGCCCGCCTGTCCTTTGTTCGAGTTTGCCGCGGCGGCTGTGGCCACATTCGCCTTCGTGGCGGCCTTCATGCCGAAAAATCCGGCCAGCACCGAGCAAATGGCGCCGATGATAAATGCGAAGCCCGTCTTAGCGGACAAGAACACTGAGAGGAGCACGAAAACAATGACGACAAAGATGGCAAGAATCTTGTATTCCCGCCGCAGGAACACCATGGCCCCTTCGTGAATCTTCCCGGCGAGCTTACGCATCAAATCATTGCCATCGGGCTGGCGCGTGATCCAGTGGTAGATCAGTCCCGCCAGCACCAATCCTGCGATTCCGAAAACGGCGGCCCAATTCGAAAATGCAATCATCGGATTCTACTACCTCCCCTCGACGTTCTCTTTAGATTGAACTGCCCGATCACGGGGCTTTCGTTCATCTGACACTCTCCCGAATGAGCGGTTAAGTTGATTTCCTCTGAAAAACCCAATCCACCGCGCGCTCCGCGGCTTGCTGAACGGCGGTTTCGACAGCTTCCAACTCTTCTTCCAGAAAAGGGGTGAGCACCCAGTCCACCCCGTCGACACCCTGCGGCCGGCGGCCAAGGCCGATTCGAAGCCTGGCGAATTCGCGTGTCCCCAGCGAGTCGATAATGCTTGCGATTCCGTTGTGGCCCGCGTCTCCTCCTGTCGTACTGAGTTTCACGCGTCCCAGGGCGATATCCATATCGTCGTGAAGCACGATCACGTCCTGAGGACCGAGCCCTTCCGACTTCAACATCGACCTGACTGCCTTCCCGCTCTCGTTCATATAGGTCTGCGGCTTGGCCAGTCCTATCTGAATCCCGCGCACGGAACCAGACCCCATGACGGCATGGTGGCTGTTCGTGCGAATCGGAATCCGGTACATCTCCGAAATCCGATCCATGGCCCAGAAACCGACGTTGTGCCGGGTGAGTGCATATTCCGGCCCGGGATTGCCCAAACCGACAATCAGCTTCGAAAGCCCCATCCGGACAGCGCCTCAGGCGGCCAGAAATCCTCTATCCCTCTTTCTTTTCGGCGTCTCCAGATGACGCTTCCGCTTCGCCACCCTCGGCGGGGGCAGCGCCCTCTTCGCCCTCGGCAGGCACTTCGCCTTCTTCGCCCTCGGCCACTTCGGGCACGACTTCCTCTTCCTCGACAGGCACAATAACCGTGACGACCGGATCTTCCAGTTCCGTGACGAGATCGACATCTCCGGGTAACCCGAGATCCCGAACATGAATCACGTCGTTCGTATCGACTTCGGTAATATCAACCTCGATTTCGGACGGGATGGCGTCCGGAAGACACTCAACCTCAAGTTCACGCAAGAGAACCGAAAGCACACCGCCCATCTTGACGCCCTTCGACTCGCCCACGAACAAAAGCGGAACGGCGACCTTGATTTTCTGGTCCATGTGGATTTCCAAAAAATCGGCATGGAGAATGTCGTCCTTCATCGGATCTCGATCAAGGGATTTGACAAGGACGGGCCGCACCATCTTTTTTTCGCCTTGCACATTGAGCTGAAAAACAGCGTTCAAGCCGCCGCTTGATCTGAGAATTTTCTCCAGCGCCCTGGGATCGACCGAAACCGGCGCCGAATCATGAATGCCGTACACGACGCCCGGCACCAGCCCGGCGCGCCGCAACCGACGGGCCGCCGTTTTCCCTACGTCCGATCGGGGCTCCACATCGAGAGAGAGATTTTCCATTTTCCGCCTGTTACCTCCATTCCGTGCAGTTTGTATTAACTACAGGGCATCATTCGAATAGGCTGCTCACGGACGCATCCTCGTGAATGCGGCGAATGGCCTCGGCGAGCATATTGCCGACCGAGAGCACCTTGATTTTCGAGCACTGAGCGGCACGTTCCGATAAAGGAATCGAGTCGCTAACAACAAGTTCCTCAATGGCCGAATCGGCTATCCGATCGATGGCCGGTCCCGAAAGTACGGGATGGGTACAGGTGGCAAAAACCCTTTTCACTCCCGCATCCATCAAAGCTTTGGCGCCCTGGGTCAGGGTTCCCGCCGTGTCAACAATATCATCCACGATCAGAACGTCGCGGTCCTTCACATCACCGATGATGTGCAGGACCTCGGACACATTGGCCCGAGCGCGGCGTTTGTCGATGATGCCGAGCCCGGCGTTAAGGCGTTTGGCGTATGCCCGGGCGCGCTCCACGCCGCCCGCGTCGGGCGAGATGACGGTCAGATCCTTCATGCCGTCACGCTTGCGAATATAATCCGTCACAATGGGCCCTGCGAAAAGGTGATCCACCGGAATGTCAAAAAATCCCTGGATTTGCCCGGCGTGAAGGTCCAGCGTAATGACGCGATCAGCGCCTGATGCCGCCAGCAAATTGGCCACCAGCTTGGCCGTGATCGGAACGCGGGGCTGAACTTTCCGATCCTGCCGGGCATAGGCAAAATACGGGATGACCGCCGTGATCCGCTCGGCCGACGAACGCCGGAAAGCGTCGAGCATGATCAACATTTCCATGAGGTTGGCGTTTCCGGGCTGGCACAAACTCTGAACGACAAAAACATCGGCCCCGCGGATATTCTCGTTGATCTGGACAAATGTCTCCCCGTCGCTGAAGTCCACAATATCAATTTCGCCCTTTTGGATATTGAGTTCCTTGAAGATGGCATTCCCCAAGGCGAAATTGGCACGACCCGAGAATACCTTCAGCTGATAACCTTGCACGCCGAGAGACCCCAAAAATAAGAATTCACCCAAAGACAAAAGACTGTTTTGTTACTCATTTCAGAGACTTAGGTCAAGCCGCCCGGCACGATTCCGGGCGTCCCGCCCCTCTCAAAGTTCACAAGCATGGAAGCAACGGGAAAAACGTCCATTTTTTCAAGGAATTACACGTGATTCACCCTGGACCCTAAGAAGTAGAAAGAACATGCACCATCCGGCTCAAAAACACCGAATGGAGGCCTGGCGGGCGGAAGCGTCCAATTTCTCGAAACGGCTCTTTTTCACTGAATTTGCCGTGAGCACCGGGGCCGTCAACGGACTCGCCAGCCGAACCATCCAGCAGCGGCGCCCAAATTCGGCGACGGCGGCCAGCGCATCCGATTTTCGGCGAAACAACCCCCATATTGTCGGCCCGCTCCCGCTCATCGACGCTTTTCCCGCCCCCGATGCGAGAAGATCGTCCCGGCATTCGCGCAACTGGGGATACCACTCAAAAACGACCTCTTCCAAATCGTTGCGAAAAACGGTGGGGCTGAATCTATTTGAACGTCGTCCGATTCTAGATGGTCTTCTCTCATTTTTCAATTTTTTCCGCATCCATCCGTACACTTTTGCCGTTGGTAAAGAAAACGGCGGCTTGGCCAGAAGAAACAGACCGGCCCGGAGCGGCTTCCGCCGCACAACAAGCTCTCCACGGCCCCGGCAAAAGGCCGCCGGCCCCCCCAGGAAAAAGGGGACATCCGATCCGATACCCGCCGCGATCCTCGAAAGCGATGAAGATGAAAGATTGAGCTTCCAAAGACGGTTGAGGGCCCAGAGGACGACCGCGGCGTTCCCGCTCCCTCCACCGAGTCCCGCTCCGGCCGGAATGTTCTTCTCCAGGTGAATCCGGGCCCCAAGATCTCCGCCCCCCGCGGCACCCCGCAGGGCAGCCGCGGCCCGATAGGCGAGATTCTCCCGGCCGGATGGCGCGCTCGGCGAATCCGAGGTGACCCGAATGGAGCGCCCGCCCGGACTTATCCACACACGGTCGAACAGCGCCACCTGCTGCATCCAGGTCTCAAGCTCATGATAATCATCCGGCCGAACCCCGAGAATGCGCAGGCCCAGGTTCACCTTGGCAGGGCTCTGGAGCCAGACGCCCTCCCGGCGCCGGGTCATCTCGTGTTCCCCCCATCGAGGGGGATAACGACAGATCCCGGCGGTATGATCAGCTCAAACAGATCGTCCGGCAGTTCCCCGGCGGGCCGTTTGTCTCCACTCCTACGCCGTTCACCCCCGTCCAGCAACTGAAACCGCACCCGATGCCCCCGCTTTTTATCTTCTATCTCCACCCACCCGGGCACCCTCTCCGCTCCCACGCGTCCGAAAGGCCCATAGCGGACATCGAGGAGCGCTCCCCCCTCTCCGATGCGCACCCGGCGCGGCTCGAATCGCTTCAGGTCCAGGAACGCCACCTGGCGCCGTCCCCCGCCGAGCTCTGGCGGAATCTCCAGCCGAAGAGCGCCCATCTCGCCGCTCCATCCCAGACGCATGCCACCCACTCCCTCGCCCTCAAGCACAGGCACTCCCCCCTGGAGTATCCGCAGCATCAGGGCCGACGAAACGGACAGCCCCAGCCAGCGCGCCATCGACGCCCGGTCGGCGCGGCCGGCATAGTATCTCCCCCGAGGAATCGAGAGCGCACGAAGCTCGTCTCCCTTCGTCACGGCCACAAAAACCGGCGAGCCGAACGGCGAGAGGACTTCCAGCCGGAGAGCACCGGGGGCTTTCCAGAGCAACACGGCCTTCCCCGTAAACGTCTCGTTCTCTTCACCGAAAAAATCGAAGAGCGGAGAAGCCGAATCCCCGGAATTCGACACGTGGACTTCCATCAGAACAACGGAGCGAAACGAGGAAAGATACCCGCGGCCGCGAAGACGGGCGAGCACATCGACCAGCGTGGGAAGACTGGCCGGCGGCGGAACCATTTGAGCGGCACACCCCGCCAGGAAAAAAAACAAAAGTACCGCGGCAAAAAAGCGCAGACCGCTCAACCGACCTAGAGACCCTTTTTCGGGGACGTCTTTTTCACCGTCCCGCCATATTTCCGAATCTTTTTGAGCACTTTCTCGTTCTTGGAATCGATCTTGTAGGATTTCCGCCAATTCTCGAGCGCGCGGGCCTTGTTCTTCAGGGAGATATACACATCCCCCAGATGATCCAGTATCACCGCATCATCGGGAAGCTGATTGACCGCATGCTGTATCTTTTTCAGCGCCTGCAGAAAACGCCCCTGCCGGTAGTAAATCCATCCGAGGCTGTCGAGGAACGCCGCGTTGTTCGGCTCAAGTTCCAGCGCCCGCTTCAGCAACTCCTCGGCCTCATCAATGTTCCGGTTCTGTTCCGAGAACATGAACCCCAAGAGGTTCAGGGCGTTGGCGTGCTTCGGCTGAATTTCGATCACCTTGCGTACGGATTTCTCCACCCCATCCCAGTTTTTCAGCTCATAATAGGCCACGGCCAGGTTGAAGTGATAATCCGCCCGCTTCGGATCCTTGCGGATGGCGGCCTGATAAAGCGGCACCGCCTCGGCATGGCGCTTCTGGCGCACCAGCAGCAAACCCCGCATAAAGGGAAGCCGCGAATCCTTCGGGTGAAGCTTTTCGGCCTCGTCCAGAAGCGCGCCGGCCGCTTCCCAGTTTTTTCTCTTTCCGTACAACTGGGCCAGCTGCACCCGGGCCTCCAGGGACGAGGGCTTGTCTTCCAATATCTGCTTCAGCTCTTTTTCCGCACGGGACAACTGCTGAAGCTCTTCATAGATTGCGGCCACATACCGGCGGACGACATCATCCTTCGGCCTGCGCCCGAGGACAAACTGAAATTCCCGGAGCGCATGCTGATAATCTCGCCGGTCGAAATGAAGGAACCCCAGCGTCCGGTGAACCTCGACGTTGTCCGGCTCATCCTTGCTGAGACGCTCGTATTCCTTGAGCGCCCCCTTGAGGTTGTCCTTTCGGATATAGACCTGGGCCAGGCGGGAGCGCGCAAAGCGGTTTTTCGGCTCAAAAACCAGAATACGCTTATAGGTGGCCTCGGCTTTCGCGACTTCTTTCTTCGTTTCGTAGATCCGGCCGAGAAGCAGGAGCGCCTGGGTGAATTTGGGACGTTTTTCCAACAGATTCTTGAGAGCGCTTTCCGCCTCATCGAATCGTTTGACCTGGGAATACGCCTGAGCAAGGTAATAACGGCTGAGGAAATCCCTTGGGTTCGCCTCAACCAGCACCTCAAATGCCTTGATGGCATCCTCGGTGCGCCGCAATTCCAGATACGCCGTGCCAAGAAGGAGGCGCGCCTCATTCTCATTCGGGTCGATGCGCAGGACCCTTTCATAGGCCTCCGCAGCTTCGGCCAGCTTTCCCCGCGCCGTATATATCCCGCCCAAAAGAAAATAGGCCTGGGTAAACGCCGGGTCGATCGACACCGCTTGGCGCACCAGCTTTTCGGCCTGCTTGAGTTTCCCTTGCCGGATCATCACCGAGGCGTAACGGGTCAGCACAAATGGAGAGTCCGGATCTTTTTCCACCGCCTGGGCGAATAGTTTTTCCGCTTCATCCAGCTTGCCCGCCAGTTCTTTTCGGTAGCCCTCGATAAACAACAGGTAGGATTCCGCCGTCCCTTCATAGACCCCGGGAAATCCCGACTCGAGGTACCCACCCGGCCCAGGTCCGGCGCAGGCGGCCACCCCGACGAGGACAAGAGCCAAGACAAGGCTTCGGCCCACTCCTCTCATCCTCTCTCCTCCAGATTCATCGCGTTCCTTTCCTCTTCCTCAGAGACGGACGGCCACGAATGCACACGCCCCAAAAGATGCTCTACCCTATCGCGAAGCTCCTCGTCCTCAAAGCCGCGAAGCATGTCCCGCGCAGCCGATTCGTCCTCAGCCGACAGGCCCGCGGGCCGGCGAAATTCCTGACGTGCCCTTCCCGCGTCACCCGAATCGCTCATCTTGTCCCTCGTCCGCCAGGAATTTCCCAGCTGGAACTGAATCTCTTTCAAACCGCCATTCTCCAAAGCATCGTTCACCTTTTCCAGAATATCGCCGGCCATCAACTGAAGCTCCTGCATCCAGGCCGAATCGGCCACCTCCACCCGGAGGCAGGAACCCTTCACGCCGACGGGCTGGGCCGCCTCCGAAATCACCTTTCCCACCACGTCATTCCAAACGCGGAAAGCCGGATGACGCGAGAGACGACGCCCCCACTTCTCCGAGCGGCGCAATTCTTTCAGAATGCTGGCGAAGTCTTGCCATGTTCGCCTTTGGGAGGGGGTCATCTTCCCGCTTCCTCCGCTGCGCGGGGCGGAACCGTCCGGGCGGGTTCCCTCCCCTCCAGCAAAGATGAAATCGCCGCCATCACCTTGTCAACAATTTTGATGCTCGACTCCTTGACGTTCTCCATTCCGAGCTCCGCGCTCAGGTCGAGGGGGGGGCCAAACACGATCTCGATTTTCACGCCCCTCCGCGGAAACGTCCTCCCGACGGGCAAAACCTGATCGGTCCCCTTTATCGCGACGGGGATGACCGTCGGCCTGGCACCGCGAATAAATCTTCCCACCATCCGGTTGCCCTTGCCCAGCTTTCCGTCCCGGCTGCGCGTCCCTTCGGGATAGAGAACCACCTTGTCGTTCCGAATGAAGTCTTCGATCTCCCGGATGGCCGACAGATCAGCCTTGCCCCGCCTGATGGGGAAAGCGCGAATCTTTGCCAGGATCCATCCGATGACGGGGATGCGGAGAAGTTCCTCTTTGGCCACCTGCCGAATCATATCCTGGGGATATTTCGTATAGATGACCCACGGAATGCAGAACACATCAAGGGCGGAAATATGATTGCTCAGAAAGAGCACGCCGCCACCCGGAGGAATATTCTCCTCCCCGACTATCCGGGTGTGGGTGAACAGCCGCAAAAACAGCTTCACCAGATTAAAGACCACATAAATCGTAATCCACTCGGCCCAGGGGCCGGGACCACCCATATATCTTATCCTATCACGCGCGGCCGCAGCGACCGGCGAGGGTCATCGTTTCAGGCGGCAATCATGTGGAAAACGGAAAAACCCATCCGTTTCCATCCGGTTTCTCATACCGCACCCATTATACATTCATCGGGCGGATAAGGTATATCCCTCTGGAATATCAGGGCCAACAAACCCCTTCACCCAAATTGCCTTGCCCCGCCCCGGAGCGGGTGCCATAATCTGCGGGCCCGCCCACTGAATCACCAGATTCATTCATTCCGATACCGGCTGGAGCGGTTCGTGGTTTCACTCAACCCCCAGATTTTCCGCGAATACGACATCCGCGGCATCGTCGATCGGGACCTGACGCCGGAGGTTGTCCGGCTCCTCGGGCAGGCGCTCGGTACCCATCTCGGCGGCGCGAAGGAAGCAAGGATCGCCCTCAGCCGCGACAACCGCCTCTCTTCCCCCGCCTTTTATGAAGCCATGCGGGAGGGCTTGTGCGCCGCCGGGTGCCACGTCGTTGGCGTCGGCATGGGGCCCACCCCCTGTCTCTCTTTCGCCACCCACCATCTCGAGGTCTCGGGCGGAATCCAGATCACGGGAAGCCACAATCCCCCCGAGTTCAACGGCTTTAAAATCACCCGGGGCCATGAAGCCATCCACGGAGAAGAAATACAGGCGGTCTACCGACTCATCCAGGAGGGGAAGCTCCACCAGGCCGAATCTCCCGGCGCGTTCGATGAAGTGGATGTTCATACCGATTACATCGACAGGGTTTGCGAGGGACTCGCGCTCGCCCGCCCGGTCAAGGTGGTCCTAGACGCGGGAAACGGGGTCGCGGGGCCGATCGCCACCCAGGCCCTCCGGGGCATCGGGGCGGAGGTCGTCGAGCTCTTCTGCGAGCCGGACGGCACCTACCCCAACCACCATCCCGACCCGACCATTCCGGAAAATCTGGTGGCGCTCGTCGCCATGGTGAAAGAATCGGGCGCGGAAGCGGGCATCGCCCTCGACGGTGATGGCGACCGCATCGGCGCGGTGGACGCCACCGGGCGAATCGTCTGGGGAGATGAGCTCATGATCCTCTACGCAGGTCCCATTCTGGCGCGCCGCCCGGGCGAGGCCATCGTCTTCGATGTGAAGTGCTCCCAGCGGCTGGCCGACGCGGTCGAGCAGATGGGCGGGCGGCCCATCATGGCCGCCACCGGGCACTCGCTCGTCCGCGCCCGCATGGCCCAAGAGAACGCCCCGCTGTCTGGAGAGCTCTCCGGGCACATTTTCTTCTCCGACGGCTACCTGGGCTACGAGACGCCATCTACGCCGCCGCCCGGCTGCTCCATCTGATTTCTGGAGACGATCGCACCCTCGCCGATCGGATGAGGGAGATTCCCGACTCCATCTCGACCCCCGAGCTGCGGATCGACTGCACGGACGAGGAAAAATTCGGGATCGTGGAAAAACTCCGGGAACATTTCCGCGAAAAATACGAAACGGTCGAGATCGACGGCGTCCGCATCAACTTCGAGAAGGGATGGGGGCTGGTTCGCGCCTCGAACACCCAGCCCGTGATCGTGTGCCGCTTCGAGGCGGCGGACGATGCGTCCCTCGCAGCCTACCGGGACGAGGTGTATGAGCAGCTCAGAGCGTTTCCTTCGGTCATTCTACCCGATGCGTAAAGTCCGCCAACTTTACGACTGGGTGCTCGGCTGGGCCGACTCGCGCTACGGCACCACCGCCCTGGCCAGCCTCTCGTTCAGCGAATCGTTTTTCTTTCCGGTGCCGCCCGACCCTCTGCTGATGGCGCTCGCGCTCTCGAAGCCCCGGCGGGCTTTTTATTTCGCCGCCGTCTGCTCGGCCGCCTCCGTCGCCGGAGGCATCGCCGGGTACTACATCGGCCTGACCCTCTTCGCCGCCATCGGGGAGCCCATCCTCCAGTTTTACGGCGCGATGGAAAAATACGAGCTCGTCCAGGGCTACTACCGGGCCTACGACGCCTGGGCGGTCGGCGTCGCGGGCTTCACCCCGATTCCCTACAAGGTGTTCACCATCTCGGCGGGAGCGTTTCAGATCAGCTTCCTCGTGTTCGTCCTCGCCTCGGTCATCAGCCGCTCGGCGCGGTTTTTCCTCGTCGCCGGACTGATCCGGCAGTTCGGCGGCCCCATCCGAAGCTTCATCGACCGCTACTTCAACCTCCTGACTGTCGTCTTTACCGTCCTCCTCGTCGGCGGCTTCCTCGCCCTTCGGCTACTCCGCTGATGGCCGGGAAAAACCCACCCCTCTGGGCGGTCGTCATGGCCGGGGGGGTCGGCACGCGCTTTTGGCCGGTGAGCCGGGCGGAGCGGCCAAAGCAGTTCCTCCCTCCGGGCGGAGGGAGGCCCCAAAAGGGCTCCCGAAAAACATCAAGTAAAACTTCAAAGAATAACCCTAACTCTCTATTAAGAAATACTGTGGACCGAATAAGAGATCTCGTCCCTCCCGAGCGCACCCTCATCGTCGGGGGCGCTGATCACCGGCGCCTCATCCGGGAGGCACTCCCCGAAATCCCCCCGCGAAACGTCGTGCTTGAGCCCGAGGGGCGGAACACCGCGCCCTGCCTCGGCCTTGCGGCCCACATCATCGAGGGGCGAGAGCCCGGCGCCGTCATGGCCGCCTTTCCGGCCGACCACCACATCGCCCGCCCCGCCGCCCTGCGCCGCCTCGTGCGCACCGCCGCCCGCCTCGCCGCCGGGGAGGACGCCATCGTCACCCTCGGCATGAAGCCCACCGGGCCCGAGACCGGCTACGGCTACATCCAGCGCGGGAAAAAGCTCCCCGGCGGGTCCGGGGCCTACGCCGTCCGCCGCTTCACCGAAAAACCCACCCTCGCCCGCGCCAGAAAATTCATCGCGTCCAGAAGCTACTACTGGAACGGCGGCATCTTCGTCTGGCGCGCCGCCCGGGCGGTCGAGGAAATCGCGCGCCGTATTCCCCAAACGGCCCGCGCGCTCGAGCGCGCGGCCGCCGCCCTCCGGAAACGAAACCGAGCCGCGTTCGCCCGCGCTTTCAAATCCTGCGAATCCATCAGCATCGACTACGCCGTCATGGAGCGCGCCCGGGGCCTCGCCGTCCTCCCGGCCGACATCGGCTGGGACGATGTCGGAAGCTGGCCCGCCCTTCGAGACGTCTTGCCAGTGGACGGCGAGGGGAATCTCTGGATGCTCCCCAAGGGCGCAGCCGTCCACGCCGAGGACGCGAGCGGCCTCATCGTGCGATCCACCAAGCCCCTCGTCGCCGCTTTGGGCGTCGAAGATCTGATCGTCATCGAGACGGACGAGGTTCTCTTCCTGTGCCGTGCCGATCGCGCCCAGTCCGTCGGCGATCTCGTGAAGGCGCTCCGGCGGAAGGGGCTCGGGAAGTTTTTGTAGGGAAAGGGGCTGAATGAACGGAAGCATCGACTGGCTCCAGGCCATCGCGCTGGGCGTCCTTCAGGGCCTGACCGAATTCCTGCCGATCAGCAGCTCGGGCCACCTCGTCCTGGGACAGATCGCCCTCGGTCTCCGGGAACCCCAGCTTCTCTTTGACATCCTCCTCCACATCGGAACGCTCGCCGCCGTCCTCTACTTTTACGGAAAAGACGCCTGGCGCATCCTCCGGGCCTGGCTCCTCGCGCTCATCGGGCGGGGGGACGACCCCGTCTCGGCGCGGACGGGCTGGCTCATCCTCCTTGGCACGGTTCCGGCGGCGCTCGTCGGCGTCCTTTTCGAGGACTTCATCGAAAGCGCTTTCGGGAGCCCTCGCGCCGTCTCCTTCGCCCTCATCGCCACCGGCGCCCTGCTCTTCTTCACCCGCTCCGTCTCGCCGGGCAGCCGGGGGGAAGAAAAAATGACCTGGCAGGACGCCCTCCTCATCGGCGTCTTCCAGGCCTTCGCCATCCTCCCCGGCATCTCCCGCTCGGGCTCGACCATCGCCTGCGCCCTCTTTCTCCAGATCGAGCGCGCGCAGGCCGCCCGTTTCAGCTTTCTGCTTTCCATCCCCGCCATCTGGGGCGCGTTCGTCCTCAAGGCGCGCCACCTCGTCCAAATCTCCTCCCCGGATCTGCTTCCCTTCCTCATCGGAATGGTGGCCGCCGCGGGCGCCGGCGTCCTCGCCCTCGCCTGGCTCGTCCGCCTCGTGCGCGGGGGAAACCTGCGCGGCTTCGCCTACTACTGCTGGGCGGTGGGAATCGCCGGGGCGGTTTTGTTTTAGGAGCAAGTGCGTTTTCCAAACCCGATCCCGGGTGAGTGTCTGCGTCAATTCATCCCCGAAGATCCTTCGCGGAGCCTGTCCTGAGCGGAGCCGAAGGGCTCAGAACGACTTCCTCTCTCTGTGCATTGTTTCCGATATCTGGAAAGACCGACCAAAAAAACGGGGGCGGCCACACAGGGCCGCCCCTACGGAAATTTTTGTCCGTTCCGAATGTAGGGGCGACCCCCTCGTCTCCCCGCAAATCCTGTAGGCGGTTTATCGGTGCGTTCTGCTAGGCTCGCTTTCGGGGGCGAATCTTTCCCCCTGCGTAAATGACCGGAGGCGACAAGCAGAGAAAAAACGAAGCGCCTGGAAGCAAAAAAAAGAGCGCCCCGGCGGATGACCGGGGCGTTCCGGGAAATTACGGGATATTACGGGGGAAAAGATCTTCCCGCTCCGGGCATCGGTTCGTGCCTAAGGGGAGAGAACCGGGTTGAATGCTATATGGAACCTGACGGGGCAGGCACTAGGTCCCCCCTCCCTCCGGGAGGGGGCTGGGGGGAGGGGAAA
>CAMYJL010000038.1 GCA_947258645.1 uncultured Nitrospinota bacterium | reverse complement strand
TAAAAACCTTTTTTCTTGCGGAGAGGCTAACGTAAAAGATTATAATGACATAAGAAGGATTTGCGCCGTGTTCCACAAAAGAGTGTCCCAGCCACCCGGAACGTGGTTCCTGTTTATTTTATTCACCGCCATCGAAATTCAGGACTATGATTTCTCCGAAACCTACCGTTTTGGTCGTGGATAGCGATAGCCATGCATGCGAGCTTTATTTGCGGGCGTTTGATGCAGAGGGATGCCGTGCGCTGAAGGCGGCGAACGTCGCCGGTGCAAAGCGTCAGATCGATAACGGTAAAATCGATCTGGTCATCGTCGACCACTGGTTTCCGGATGGAAACGGCGAAGAGATTATCCACTACCTCCTGGAGAGATGGCCCGCCGCCCAGACGATTGTCGTCACTGCGGCCGACGACGACAAGCTTCAGAACAAGTTGGTCCAGGGCGGCGCTTTCGCCTTTCTGGGCAAGCCCGTAGACATTGAGGTTCTTCGGATTCAGGGCCGGCGGGCGCTGCAGCTCTGTCAACTGAAGCAGGATAACCAGATTCTCCATTCAAACGTGAAGCAGGCGATCGAAGAGCTCGACTTGCGGAGGCGCGAGCTGGACGCCATCGGGCGGATATCCTCGTTGATGGACGAGTCCAATGAGATCGGCGATCAGGGCGACAGGGCCTTGTCCATCGTGAGCGAGTTTTTCGGAAAAGATGTGGCGCTGGCCTACTTCAACGCGGTTCACCCCGCGGGCGGGTTTACGCTCCGCCACCACCTGGGCCTCACGGAGCAAGAGGCGAGAACACTCTCCATCGTCGATGTCACCGGCGGGCTGGTGGGGATGGTGAATGATGAGCGTGTCCCCTGGGGGGCGGAAAATCTCCGCCACCTGCCCATCGGGTATGAGCCGGGTCGGAGCGATCCCATTCGGCTGGAGGGGTTGAAGCGGGCCTTCGCCCTGCCCATCCTCTCCCGGGGAAGGCTGCTGGGGGTCCTGGTGGTGGGATACCGCCACGATCAGTCACTGGCCGAAACGGAAAAGGTGCTTTCCGGTGCGGTGGGCCGCCACCTCCGGATGACGATGGAGCACATTTATGTTTCCGAGATGGCAACCATGGACAGCCTGACAAATCTCTACAACCGGGGCTATTTCGAATCCCGTCTGATACAGGAATTCAGCCGCGCCAAGCGGCACAACCATGCGCTCACCGTGTGCATGGCCGATCTGGACGGATTCAAGCAGCTGAACGATACCTACGGACATGCGTTCGGGGACAAAGTCCTGCGCGAGATCTGCAACAGCTGCAAGCGGGGTGTCCGCGAGTCGGACTTTGCCGCCCGCTACGGAGGCGAGGAGTTCGCGTTGATTCTTCCCGAAACGGGTTTGGAGGGAGGGGCCGTGGTCGCTGAAAAAGTGCGTGAAGCGGTCGAAAGTCTCGCCTTTACGCCCCCCGGAGATGAAAATGCCGATCCCGTCCGCGTCACCATCAGCATCGGCTTGGCCAGTTTTCCCGGCTACGGGGAAAACGCGAAGGAAATCGTCCAGAGGGCGGACCAGGCCCTGTATCACGTCAAACTTCAGGGCGGAAACAAGGTGTTCAGTATCAACCAGTCCGATCTGGTCTGAAATTTTCTGTTAATCTCTTTTCTGGTAACATTCTCCGGATCATTCTCCGTCGGTTCCTTGGCGGCAGAGGTGCCTCTGCGCGGGAAAATGACATGACTTCGTCCTCTCAGGAAAATCAGCCGTCGGCGGATGGCGCCGGCAGGCCCGTCGCGCCCCCCGAAGCGCCGGAGATGAGACCGCGCTGGGAGGAGGAGACCCTGGGGCCTCTTCTCGGAAAACGCGCCGAGCGCCGGCCCGCGTTTGAGTCCGAATCGGGAAGGGAAATTCCGCGCGTGGTCTCCGCGCGGGATTTGGCCGGGCAGGATTACGGGACCGATCTGGCCTCCCCCGGCGCGTATCCTTTCACGCGGGGGATCCGCTCCCGTCTGAGCGAAACGGGTTTCTGGAGCACGCTGAATTTTTCGGGCTCCGGCCTTGCCGAGGATGCGAACAAGGTCCTTCGCCGCCTCGTTTCCCGGGGTCAGACGGATATCCCCCTTTATTTCGATGCGGCCACTCTCGAGGGAATCGGTTCGGGCGATCCGGAAGCGGAGGGCCGGACCGGCCTGGGCGGGGTTGCGATCGACACGCTGGCGGACATGGAAGCGCTTCTCGGCGGCGTTCCGCTGGAACAGGTACGCCTCCGGGTTCCCGCCGGGGGAGCGGCGGTGACCTTGTGGGCGATGATTTTAGCGGTGGCGGAAAGACGGGGGATCGCATGGGATCGAATTGGCGGGATTTTGGAGGCCGATGACACCGGCGGAGCGATCCCGTGGCCGGCGCTTCTTCGAATCACAGCCGACGCGGCGGCTTTTGCCGAGCGCGAGGCGCCGGGATGGCGCGAGCTTGCCATTGGCGCATGCCGGGTGCGCGAGGCGGGCGGCGGAGCCTCTCACGAGATCGCCTTTGCCGTGTGCGCGGGTCTGGCCTGCGTGGAGGAGATGAATTCGCGGGGAGTGGTGGCGGAAGTCTTCGCTTCGCGGCTGAGTTTCGTCTTTGATGTCCAGACGGATTTTTTCGAGGAGATCGCCAAGATGCGGGCGGCGCGGAGCATCTGGGCGCGGGAGATGCGCGAGCGCTGGGGACCTTTAGACGAAAGCGCGATTCAGATGCGAATCCACTGCCAATCGGCCGAATCCTCGCTCTCCACTCGCCAGCCGGAGAACAACATCGTGCGCGTGGCGTGGCAGGTGCTCGCGGCCGCCCTGGGCGGGGCGGAGAGCGTATACGCACGCGCATTGGATGAAGCGTCGGGAGATCCCTCGGAGGAGGCAGCCGACATCGCCCTCCGCACCCAGCAGGTTATCGCGCACGAGAGCGGCGTTGCGGACACGCTCGACGCCTTCGGCGGAAGCTACTATCTCGAATGGCTGACCTCCCGGATCGAAGGGGAGGCGATGGGGCACATCCGAGCCGCTCGAGGGTCGGGCGGCCTGTGCGAGGATGGGGCCGGGGAGTATTTCCGGCGGGAGATCGAAAAATCGCGTGAGCATCTTGAGAGGGAGCTGGCCTCGGGCGGGCGGGTTGTCGTCGGCGAGAACAAATACGCGGATGAGGATTCGCCCCCGTCTTCGGCCTTCGACGCCGGGGAGGTGGCGCGCCGCCAGCGGGAGAAGCTCGCCGCCGCGTGCACGGGCCGGGACGAGGATGCCTGCCGGGATGCGCTGGGCCGGTTGCGCGGGGTGGTGGCGGGAGGAGGAAACATCATGCCCCTCCTCCTGGATTGCGTCCGCGCCTTTGCGTCGGCAGGAGAGATCGGGCGCGTCCTGCGCGAGGAATTGGCGCTACGGGAGTAGATGGTAAAATATCCCGCGTGGGTGGAAGAGGGCTCCCGGTGGTTGGGAGGAGGGTTACCGTGGAACGAAAAGTGAGAGTTCTCGTCGCCAAGCCGGGCCTCGACGGCCATGACCGGGGCGCGAAGGTGGTGGCACGCGCGCTCCGCGACGCGGGGATGGAGGTGATCTACACCGGCATCCGCCAGACGCCTGAGCAGATTGCCGCGACCGTCCTTCAGGAAGACATTGATATCGTCGGGCTCTCCATTCTCTCGGGGGCGCACAATTTTCTCTTCCCGAAAATCCGCGAGCTCCTCGACGCCCAGGGAATGGGTGACGTGATCCTGTTCGGCGGAGGAATTGTGCCGGACGAAGATATCGCCTCCCTGAAAGAAAAGGGCGTGGCTGAAATATTCACGCCGGGTACGCCGCTGGATGACATCGTCGCCTATGTGGAAAAGACTGTTGGCGAAAAATGGGCGCGCGAGAGCGCCTGAGGTGATTCGCCCCGTTATCGGGCTCAGGGCCGCCGTGCTCGTTCTCCTGTTCCTTATGGCGGGCTGCGCGGCGAAGTCCGCAACCCCACCCCGCCCATACGGCAAAACTCCCCCGAAATCTTCCGCCGGAGAAGAGAACAAAGCGGCAGGCGGCGGGGCCATCGCGCTCTTCAACCGGGCGCAGGAGAAGATTCGCGCGAACGATCCGGCGGCCGCCGAGGTGCTTCTCCAGAAAGCGCTCGCGAAAAAGCCCGGGCTTGTCCCGGCCCATCTGGCGCTCGCTGGTCTCTATGAAAAACAGGAAAAGAAAGCCGAGGCCGCCCGGGCCTACCGGCGGGTTCTCGAGCTCGCGCCCGCTCATGTGGGGAGCCACCTCGCCCTCGGACGCCTGGCCCAGGAGGCGGGAGAGAAAGAGCAGGCCATCTATCGCTACGAGGAGGCGATCCGCCATAACCCCGGCTCGTTCCTCGCCCACTACCGCCTCGGGCTCATCCGCCGCCGCCGGGGGCAGATCGCGATGGCCGCTCACCATTTCAAAAACGCCGTCCGCATCTCGCCCGGGCATCAGGCAGCGCGCTACTGGCTCTGGCTGACCCTGGCCGAGCGGGGCGGAGCGGTCGAGCGCGAGATCGAGCTCGGACGGGGACTCGTCGAGGCCGGGAACGAGGCCCCCATTCGCTACTACCGGGGGTCTGCCGCGCGCCATTTCCGCGCCGGGCGCACCGCCGCCGCCCTTGCCGCCATTCAGAAAGCGGTGGACGTGAACCCCCGTTGGCGGGACCGGAAGTGGCGCGGCGTCCTGGACGACATGGCCCGCTACCGCCGGAACCTGGAGAAGTGATATGAAAACGGGACGCCCGGCGGATTGCACAGATAAGCCAAATTGACCCTCTCCGCCAGGGCTCCCTATACTGAACCAAAGGGTGGTTGGGTTTGCTGCCTGCTTCTTTTCAGCTGAATGGAGTTTCGATGAGACGACTTACACTGGCGGTGGCGCTCCTGGCGGGCGTGTTTTTTGTAATCAGTTGCACGCGTTCCCCCATCGAGCGGGCGATCAATCGCGACCTGCTTCCGTCCGAGGCCAACGTGATCGTGACCAGTCAATGCCAGGGTTGCCACGTTCATGCCAAATTTGATTCCGACGCCCACATGCTGCTGGTAAGGCAAAGGTATGCCGAGGGCAATCCCCTCCGGGAAGCCAAAGAATGCCTGGAGTGCCATGTTCTGAAACTGGAAAATTATTTCCGCAAGGAATTCCGATCGACGACGCGGCCGCACGGCCAGCTTGTCCAGATGACCGACATTCCCAAGCCTTCCGCGCAAAAAGCGGGAAAGGACAAAGGAACCTCCATCAAGGACGCGCCGGTGGAGAAAAAAAAGAAGTGGTACTTTTTCTATCTTTTCTGAGCGGGGTCCAGCCAGTCGCGTAGTCCGTCGCCCAGAATGTTCAGCGACATGACCGTCAGGGCAAGCGCGATTCCGGGAAATAACGTCAGGTGGGGCGCGACGAGGAGGAAGTTCCGCCCGTCCGCCAGCATGGCTCCCCAGCTCGGCTCCGGCGCCTGAACCCCCAGCCCCAGAAACGAAAGCCCCGCCTCCGCAACGATGGCGCCCGCCATTCCGAAGCTGGCCTCGACAATGACCGGCGAGAGAATGTTCACCAGAATATGACGCGCGATGATGCGGACCGGACCCGCGCCCGAAGCGTGCGCGGCCGAGACGAAATCGCGCTCGCGCATGGTGAGAACCTGCCCCCGGACGAGCCGGGCGTAGCCCACCCAGCCGAACGCCGAGAGCGAGAGCACGACGTTCCCCACCCTGGGCTCCAGAACGGACATGAGCGCGATGGCGAGCAGGATGCCCGGGAAGGCCAGGAAAACGTCGGTCACGCGCATGATGCCTTCGTCCCAGAGCCCTCCCGCGTAGCCCGCGATCGAACCCACGATTAGGCCGACGAGGACCGAAACGAGGACGGCCGCGAAACCGACCATGAGCGAGATTCGCGCCCCGTAGATCACGCGGCTCGCGATGTCGCGGCCGAGCTTGTCCTGCCCGAACGGGTGGTCCGCGCCCGGGGGGGCGAGACCTTCCGAGAGGGTCTGCGTGTAGGGATCCTGCGGCGCGAAAATCGGCGCGGCGACGGCGGCGATCACCATGATCACAATGATGACCGCGCCGAAGCGGATGGAAGCGTTTCCCCGCATCTCAGTTGTACCTCACGCGCGGGTCGAGCCATGCATAGGCGATGTCGGCGAGGAGGTTCCCCGCGACGTACACGAACGCGATGAAGAGAACGCACCCTTGCACGAGCGGGTAGTCGCGGGCCGAGATCGCCTGAATGGTGAGGCGGCCGACGCCGGGCCAGGCGAATACGGTCTCGGTGATGATGGCGCCCGAGAGGAGCGCGCCGAGCTGAAGGCTCAGGATGGTGATGAGCGGAAGGCAGGCGTTCCGGAGCGCGTGCAGCCAGAGCACTTTCCGCTCGGTGAGCCCCTTCGCCCGCGCCGTCGAGAGGTAGTCCTGGGGAAGCACCTCCAGAAGGCTCGAGCGCGTCAGGCGCATCAGGATCGCCGAGAGCGCCGTCCCCAGCGTGACGGCGGGAAGCACGAGGCTGAGAACGCCCGTTCGCCCCGACACCGGGAGCCAGCCGAGATCGATCGAGAAAAAGATGATCAGGAGAGGGCCCAGCCAGAACACCGGGATGCTCGCCCCGAGGACGGCGAGAGCGCTCGCCCCCATATCGACGAGCGAGCCCGCGCGGCGGGCCGCCACGATTCCGAGCGGGAGCGCGATGGCGAGCGCGATGGCGAGGGCGGCAATCGTGAGCTCCGCCGAGGCCGGAATTCGCTCGGCGAGAAGCTTTGCGACGGGCCGGTTGTTGTGAATCGAGGTTCCCAGGTCTCCCTTCAGGAGCCCGCCGAGGTAGCTGCCGTACTGAACGAGGAGGGGGCGGTCAAGCCCCAGGGCTTTTCGAAGTTCCTCCCGCTGGGCCGGGCGTGCCGTCTCGCCCAGCATGAGATCCACCGGGTCGCCCGGGATGATGTTCGTGACGGCGAAGACGAGCGTCGCCACGCCCCAGAGGACGGGAATGAGCAGGACGATTCTTCGCAACAGGTAGCGGCGCATGTCAGCGGCGGCTCTTTTCCGGGGAAGAAGATTTCATGGCCGGCGCGAGGCTGGCCCCCGCCAGCGAGATGAGATCTTCGTTCGGGTACACGCGGTAACCCGTCAGACGCCGGTCGATGGCGGCGACGTTCACGACGTGCCAGAGGTTCACATAGGGAAGCTCGGCGCCCAGGATGCGCTGAACCTCGTGATAGAGGACCGCACGCGGCGCTGTTTCCGGAACGCGCCGGGCGGCGTCCAGAAGTGAGTCGATCTTTTCGTTTCGGTAGCGGCCCCGGTTCGCCCCCGCGGGCGGGAAGAAGCGGCTGTGAAAAATGTAGCGGTAGATGTCGGGGTCGGAGATGCCGACCCAGGTGAGGCTGTAGAGCTGGAAGTTGCCGCTCCGGATGTCTCCGAAAAAGGTTCCCCACTCGTAGGCGCGGACCCGGAGGTGGATTCCCACCTGGCGTAATTGATCACTGATGACTGTGGCGACGCGCCGACGAAGCTCGTTCTGCGAGGTCTTGAAGACGAGCGAGAAGCGGACCTGGGGGCCCGGCCCGTCGGGGTCGGGAAACCCGGCTTCGTCGAGGAGCTTTCGGGCGAGGGCCGGGTCGTGGCGGTACCGGGGAAGCCCCCCGGTGTGCGCCCAGTGATCGCGGGGCAGGAGGCTGTCCGCCGGTGTGGCGAGCCCTTTCAGGATGTAGCGGATGATGGGGCCCCGGTCGATGGTGTGGGCGATGGCGCGGCGGACCTTGAGCCGGGAGAGGATCGGGTCGGCGAGGTTGAATCCGAGGTAGGTGAAGTTGGTTCCCGCCCGTCGGTGGATCTGGAGCCGGGGATTCTTCCGGAGCCGGGGAAGAATATCGGGAGAAAAGGCGTTCTGGATCATGTGGAGTCCGCCGCTTTCGAGCTCGAGGATGCGCACGGTCTCCTCGGGCAGGACGCGGAAGACGAGGCGATCGTAGGAAGGCGCGCCGCCGAAATGTTCCGGGAAGGCGTCGAGCTCGACCCGCTCGTCGGGTTCGAAGCGCCTGAAGCGGAAAGGCCCGGTGCCGATCGGGCGTTCGCCGAATGCGGCCCCGGTTTTTTTCGCGTTGCGTGGAACGATTCCCACCATGATGGATTCGGCGAAGGCGGCGGAGGGTTCTTTTAAATAAAAGACGACTTCATCGGGCGCAGGCGTTTCGATCCGATCCAGCTCCCGCAGGCCCGCCGCGCGCGGGGAGGCAAGGGCGGGGTCGCGGATGGAGTCGAAAGTGTATTTGACATCCGCCGAGGTGAGAACGGTCCCGTCATGAAACCGGACGCCCCGGCGAAGGCGGAAGCGGTGGACGGTGGGGGAGGGGCGTTCCCACGATTCGGCCAGCTCGAGCTTGATGCGGTCGTTTTCGTCGCGTGAGATGAGGCGGTTGAAGAGGAACCGCTGGACCTGGCTCGATACGGCGTCCTGGGAGAGCCGGGGGTCGAACTGGGTGGGGTTGCTCTCGATGCCGACGATGACGTTCCGGCCGGGGGGCAGGGGGTCGCTGCCGCAACCGGCGAGAAACAGCCAGGCCGCCGCGAGGGCCGCCGCGAGGGGCCGCACGAAAGAGCGCTTTTGGGGGATGGAAGGGATCTCGTTCAATTTGAGGGCTGAATCGGCGTTGGGCGAAGTTGATTCACTGATCTCGTCAATATACGAAGATACACGATGGCACCGATCAATGGAACGGGAACCTGAGCAGTTTACAGCGGGGGGGAGGAGGGTCTAACCTTTTGGAGCCGCTTTTTGGGGTTTTTATGGTTTTAACGGGAAGGGTTTTGGATGGATAGAAAACAATGGGAGAGGGGAAGGGCCGCCGCCGCTTTCATTTTATTCATTTTCCTTGCCGCCTGGCTGGCGCCGGGGGCGGTTTCGGCCGCCGGTCCGGTGCGGGTGGGTGAGAAGGCCCCTCAGTTTGAGATACAGGGATTCAACTCGCAGGAACTGATGGGGAAGAAAAATATTCTCCTCGTTTTTTACCGCGGTCATTTCTGAAGCTTTTGTCAGAGGCAGCTGGTTCAGCTCCAGGAGTTTTCGGAAGAAATCGCCAAGCGGAACACCGAGATCGTGGCCGTCAGCACGGACGATACGTTGACGGTTCATAAATCGCTGCGCGAGCTCGGCGTGAAGTTCCGGCTGATTTCCGACGCGAAGCGGCGGGTGATCAATCTTTTCGGCGTGCTCCATCCCGAGCAGGGGATTGCCCGCCCGGCGACGTTTATCATCGACAAGCGGGGACTCGTCCGCTACCTCTATATTGGAAAAGATTACTCGGACCGGCCGAAGATGAGTTTGATCCTCCAGGCGTTGGCATGGCTGTAGCCTGCCCCCAAAGTGGGTTCGGACCCTTGGCGCACGTCCGTTCAGATTGGATTTCCCGCCCTCGGATATAAGAGATTCATATGAAAAAGATACGCCTCTACCGTGACCGGTTGGTTTGCGCGCTTGCGGCGCTGATGCTGGCGTTTCCGCCGGCGATGGATGCGCAGGCGGCCCGCCGGAAGCGGGGCAAGCGCCCGAAACCGAGTCCCGTTACCTCGGTCAAGGCCTTGCGGGAGGCTGTGAACGGTGCGATCCGGCGGGAGTGCAAGCGGACGGTCCGGCTCGGGATTCACATTCGCTCCGCATCGGCGCGGGAGACGCTCTTCTCCCATCATGGCGCCGTGAAGCGAATCCCGGCGTCCAATATGAAACTCCTCACCACCGCCGCCGCGCTCGCCTATCTCGGGCCCGACTACACCTATCCCACCGACGTCTATACGCATGGAAAAATCGAAGGCGGGCGCCTCAAGGGAGATATTTATCTCAAGGGCTACGGCGATCCTTCACTCGTCCAGGAGAGGGTGCGCGAGCTGGCCTACCAGGTGCGCCTGAAGGGCATCCGCGAAATTTCCGGCGACCTGGTGGCCGACGACAGTTTTTTCGAGAAGGAGCCCCGCCTGAAGTGGCGGCAGGCGAGAAAGAAAAAAGAATCGCGTCTGAAATGGCGGGAGACGAGAAAGAGAGAGAACTCGGTCAAGGCCTACCTGGCGCCCAACGGCGCGCTTTCGGTCAACTTCAGCGTGGTTACGGTGCAGGTCACCCCGGGCGCGAGGGCGGGCGTTCCGGCGCGGGTGCAGCTCATTCCGCCCTCGGAGACGGTCGGGTTGAAGAACACCCTGAAAACCGTCTCGAAGGGCAGGCGCCCCTTCATCCGGGTGAGCCGGACGAGCAAGGACGGGAAAGACTGGTTCAATGTGAGCGGAAAAATCGGGGTTCGCTCCAGAATCTGGCGGAGCAACGTGACGATCTCCGATCCGGCGCGGTTCGCCGCCGGAACGTTCGCGGCTTTTCTCCGGCGCGAGGGCGTGCGCCTCAAGGGGAAGGTTCGCGAGGGCGTGACGCCGGAGGAGGCGGAGCTCGTGGTACGTCAGAACTCGCGCTCTCTCGGCGTCATCGTCCGGGGACTGAACAAGCACAGCAACAACATGATTGCCGAGCAGATTCTCAAAACGATCGGAGCCGAGGTGATCGGCCTGCCGGGATCCACGGAGAAGGGGTTGCGGGCCGTTCAGAATCTTCTGACGCACCTGGGCATTTCGCCGACTTCGTTTGAACTCGCGGACGGGTCTGGGCTGAGCCGCCAGAACCGGATATCCCCGCAGGCGATGGTGGCCCTTTTGGAGGGCGTTCATGACGACTTTCGGATTTGGCCGGAATACATCGCCTCGCTCGCGGTCGTCGGCGTGGACGGCACGATCAGGAAGCGGCTGCGGCGAAGTTCCGCCGCCCGGCGGATTCGGGCGAAGACGGGTCTCCTGGCGGGCGTCCAGTCGCTGAGCGGCTATGCCGCGGCGGCCAATGGAGAGACGCTGGCCTTTTCCATCATCACGAACGGAAGGGGCTGCCGCACGAAAAACCTGATGAACCGGATTTCCGTTGCGATGACGAAGTTCGACCGGCCCCTCCCGCCGGGTCTGGGCAAGAGCCTGAGGCCCGCCCGGCGGATGCTCTCGCGGCCGATGCCGCGTCCTGCGCGGCGGGACCAGTGGCGCCGGAGGGGACGGGCCCGTCTGGAAGAAAGTGAGCCGGGCGGTGCCGTTCGCTGACGGCCGGGCGCTCGTGCGCATGAAGCGGTGTGGTGTCATGGGGCGGCTGGTGGCTCCACGGGGGATACGGGCTTGAACGCATGGAAGTGGAATCACGGCTCGCCGGACGGAAAGTTGACCTTTCCCCGGCGGTGGACGCTGCGGGCGGTGGATGAAGATCTGGCCCGGCGGCTTTCAGACGAGCTCGAGGTTCCCTCCCTCCTGGGCAGGGTACTGGTCCTTCGGGGAATTTCCGAGATGGGCGAGGCCAGCGAATTTCTGAACGCTCCTCTCACGGCGCTCCACGATCCTTTCCTGATGAAGGGGATGGAAAAAGCGGCGGCCCACCTCGCCGGCGAGATCTCCCGGGGCCGCCCCATCGGCGTCTATGGCGACTACGATGTGGACGGCATCTCCTCGACGACGCTCCTCGTACGTTTTTTCACCTCGCTCGGCGTTCTGGCGCCCTATTTTATCCCGCACCGGATGCGCGAAGGCTACGGGCTCCATCTCGACGGGATCAGGCAGTTGCATGAGGCGGGTTGCGAAACCATCGTCACGGTGGACTGCGGCATCACGGCGACCGAGGTGGCGGAAGAAGCTCAGGCGATGGGGATACATCTCATCATCACCGACCATCACCGGCCGCCCCCTCGCGTCCCCGAGGCCCTTGCTGTCATCAACCCCAGACAGACGGATTGCGCCTATCCCTTCAAGGGCCTCTGCGGCGTTGGTGTCGCCTTCAAGCTGGCGGCGGCCGTCCGGCGGCGCCTCCGAGACGGGGGATTCACGGGAGAGCTTCCCAACCTCAAGCAGCACCTCGATCTCGTTGCGCTGGGCACAGTGGCTGATGTCGTCCCCCTGCTCGATGAAAATCACATTTTCGTTCGCTTCGGCCTGGAAAATCTTTCGCCCGCGGGCGTTTCAAACGGCGGGGGAGCGCCTTTCGATCGGCGGAAGGCGGGCATTCGGGCGCTTGCGGCGACGGCCGACCTGAAAGCGGAGAACCTGACGACCGGGCACTTGGGGTTTGTCCTGGCGCCCCGGCTGAACGCCGCCGGCCGGGTGGGGGAGGCCCGGATCGGGGTCGAACTGCTGACGACCGAAGATCCCTCGGAGGCCCGCGCGCTCGCGGAGAAACTCGAAGAGTGGAACCGCCAGCGGCGGGAGCTGGAGGCCGAAGCACTTAGAGAAGCCGAGAAGCAGATCGAAGAGAAAGGCCTTCCCGGAGAGCGAAGCGCGATTGTACTCGCGAGTGAAAGCTGGCATCCGGGTGTCATCGGGATCGTCGCCTCGCGCCTCGTCGAGTGGTTTCTGCGCCCGGCGATCCTCATTCATCTCGATGGAGATGAGGGCAAGGGATCGGCGAGAGGTGTCTCCGGCATTCACTTGTATGAAGTGTTGGACCAGTGCGCCGATCTGTTGGTTCAATTCGGCGGGCACAAAGGTGCGGCGGGCTTGAGCATCCGGCGGGAGAATCTGGAGGCGTTCGAAGAACGATTCGATCAGGCGGCCCGCGAAAGTCTGGGCGAAGAGCCGCCCGAGCCGGAGCTTTTTCTGGACGCGGTCGTTGATTTTGCCGAACTGGATATGCCCCTGCTGGAGCGGATGGAGTTGATGGCTCCCTTCGGGTCGAATAATCCGCAGCCGATGCTGGCTACATCCGGTGTTGAGGTGGTCGGTGCGCCGGGTAGTGTGGGTCAGAACGGGGCGCATCTCAGGATGAAGCTCCGCCAGCGGGGACAGATGATCGATGCCATCGGATTCGGCCTGGGCGGGCTGCTGGACGATCCGGAATTTTTGCGGGGCAAGCTCGATGTCGCTTTTTTCGCCGAGGTCAACCGCTG
The DNA here is from genome assembly GCA_947258645.1 of uncultured Nitrospinota bacterium. Lineage (GTDB taxonomy): Bacteria > UBA8248 > UBA8248 > UBA8248 > UBA8248 > CAMYJL01. The sequence goes on along the minus strand of CAMYJL010000038.1, from coordinate 9,634 downwards.
GCGCGGCAACTCAAAAGTGCAAATTCAGCTCAAGGCGCTCCGACCCGCGGGCGGATAAAGACTAGGACCGCAGGGTGGCGAGTGATTCCCGATCGTCCGGCTTCATTGAAAAGCCGGGGAGGGCGGCACCTTCCAGCCCCCGGGTGAGCATCATGACCTTGATCGCGCTCCCCAGACCCGCCGGGTCGAGCAGGCCCATCGCGCTTCGCCGCTCGCCCGCTCCCGCCATTTCGTTTCCGGTCTCCGCCTGAAGGGCCTCCGCAATTCCCATGTCCAGAAGATAATGGCTCTGGTCAGTGAAGCCCGCGAGCGAGAGACCGCCGGCCTCCGCGCTCCTGAGCATCGAAGAGAAATCGACGTGGGCGGTCAGATCCGTCTCCCCAGGGCGGCTGAGCGGGTCGGCTGTCATCGTGTGCGCCCGGTAGCCGCGAAACGTCCCTTCCCGCCGCGAGGGATGGTAGAGAACCCGGCTGGAAAAGCCGTAGTCGAAGATCAACACCCCGCCGCGCCGGAGGCGCCGGCTGATCGTTTCCATCCACTCTTTCGCCAACAGGCACACCTCGGCGGTCTGTCCGATCTCCAGTTCCGCTCCGAGGCCACCGAACCACCCCTCGAGCTGCTTATCGGACGGCGGACCTTCCGTGAACGCGAGATTTTTTCCGCGAAGCTCGACGTAGCGCTCCGCGAGGCCGCTTTCGGTTTGGGTGAGGATGTGCGTGGGCAGCGCGTCGAGAAACTCGTGGGCGAGGATGAGGCCCTCGATCTCATCAGGCGGATTGGATTCCAGGCGGGCGGCGGGGCATTTTGCGCCGCCTTCGATCCAGTGCGCGAGGCGCTCCCGGATACGTTCCTGGGCTGGGGCGCTTTGCTCGATCAGGGTGTATTCAAAGGCGGCCGCGAGCGCCTTCGGTCCCGAGGATTCGACCGATTCGAGAATGTCATGGGCGAGCCATCCCTCGCCCGGACCAAATTCGACGACCGAAAGTGAATCGGGGGATCCCATCGCCTTCCAAGTGGCCATGGCCTGACGAGCGACCATCCGGCCGAACCAGGGGCTTTGGTGGGGGCTGGTCTTGAAGTCCCCGCTCCGGCCGACACGGGGCGCGGGCTGGCAATAGTAGCCGCCCTCGGGATGATACAGCGCGAGTTCCATGAATCGCGCGAAGGGAATGGGGCCATTTTTCAGCTCGGACGCGAGGGCCCGGTCGAGAGCGGGATGAGCGCATATGTTCATATCGGCTATTATAGGATCAGTGAAGCGGTAATGGCTCGTCCAGAGGGGGGTGGGTTCGGGTTGATTCCGTGACCGGGCGCTTTTATGCTTGGCGCGGCGTTCGAGACGGCTCTCACGAGGCGCCGGTTCCCCTTTTCCGACCAGCGAAAGAAGGGTTTCCATGCGGGTAAAGGTTTTGTGTTTTGCATGGGCCCGTGAAGTGACGGGCGAGGATGAAATAGAGCTGGAGATCCCCGACGGGGGGACCGTCGCGGACCTGCGCGCGCGGTTGGGAGAGGAGTTTCCTCCTTTTTCGAACCGGATGGAGTCCATCGCGGTGTCGGTCAATCAGGAGTTCGCCGGAGATGCGCGCGGAATCGCCGCCGGGGACGAGCTGGCCCTCATCCCCCCCATCAGCGGAGGCCTGGCATGATCTGCCGGATCGTCGAGACGCCCATCGACATGGGCGAGCTCATGAAACATGTGGAGGAGGACGAGGTCGGCGGGGTGTGCAGCTTCACCGGCCTTGTTCGGAATCATAGCCGCGGCCAGAAGGTGACCCACCTCGAATATCACGCCTACCCCGGGATGGCCGAAAAGAAGATGCGCCAGGTGGCGGAGGAGATTGAGGAGCGCTTTGGCGTCACCCGGCTTGCGCTGGAACACCGGGTCGGAACGCTGAAAATCGGCGAGATCGCCGTCGGCATCGCGGCGGCGTCGGCCCATCGGGACGCTTCTTTCAAGGCATGCCGCTACGCCATCGATCGGATCAAGCAGATCGTGCCCATCTGGAAGAAAGAATTCGGTGAAGACGGCGCCGTCTGGGTGGAAGAATGCCCGGTGGACGCCGAAACTGCCTGAAATAAGGCGAAATAATTCTCTTTGACATCCTCTCCGATACAGGTAATATATCAATAATTCAACCTGTAAATTATGTCAGGAGGAAACTGTCCCCAAGAGGGGAGGTTTTGCCTTACCGATCTAACCGGATTCTGCGCGATGAAATATTACAGGCCGCCTGTAAGTTTAATCGTCGAGACACCTCGTTACGTCGTTGGAAATTTCTTCATTTCCGTACTGAAGGAGGGTCGTACACATGAGTAAATGGTTGAAAATTGGTTTGGCCGCTGCGCTTGCCATCGCGGTTTCCTCTGCTGGCCCGGTGTGGGCTGCGGGCGAGATCACGGTCGGGGCTGCCGTATCCCAGACCGGGCGCTACGCCGAACCGGCCGGGAGGCTCTACAACTCCTGGAAGCTCTACGCGGATCAGATGAACGCCAAGGGCGGATGGCTGGGCATGAAGGTCAAGCTGGTCGTCCTGGACGATAAGTCCGACAAGCAGCAGAGCATCAAGCTCTACGAGAAGCTGATCACGCAGGACAAGGTCAATCTCACCATGGGTCCGTATTCCTCCGGCATCACCGACGCCGTGGCGAACATCCTGGAGCGCTACAAGTACCCGACGATGGCCCCCGGCGCCTCCTCCGGCGTCATCTGGCAGAAGGGGCGAAAATACCTCTTCAACATTATCGCGGTCGCCCAGGACTACCAGAAGGGCGCCCTCCATATCGCGAAAGACCTCGGCATCAAGCGCATCGCCGTCATCGGCGAGGACAGTCTCTTCCCGCGCCAGACCGCCGAGGGCGTGCGGGCCTGGGCGAAGAAGCTAGGCCTAAAATTCGTGCTGGAGGAGAGCTATCCGAAGAAGCATACTGATTTCACCGCGCTTCTTCAGAAGATCAAGGCTCGCCGCGCCGAGGCGCTCATCTCGAACAGCTACTTCGCCGATGCGTCCGCTCAGATTCGCGGGCTGCGCGAGCTCAACATCAACCTGAAAATGTTCTCCGGCACGGTGGGCCCTGCCCTTCCGAAGTTCGCCAAGCAGATGGGCAGCACGGCCGAGTACGTCCTCGGATTCAGCCAGTGGGCGTGAAACCGAACTATCATGCTGGTCAGTCCTACGCCTCGATGCAGGTCCTGGGCGACGCCGTCAAAAAGGCGGGGTCCGCTGATCGGGACAAGGTCTGGAAGGCGCTGCGCACGATGAGCACCACGACGGTCATCGGCCCCTGGAAGGTGGACAAGAATAACCTGAACTCCCATGAAGGACTGACCTTCCAGATCTTGGACGGGAAGCGGAAGATCGTCTGGCCGGCCAGGCTTTCGGAGACGAAGTACAAGCTGCCGATGCCGAGCTGGAACAAGCGCCCCAAGAACTAGGCGGGTGAATTCAGGAACAGGTGACGCATTTCGCGGTTGAATTTGCTGCAAATCGCCGGGGCCGCAACCTGTGGCCCCGGCATTTTGCGGGATGTTGTTTCCAGTCGGGTCCGGAGGTCGGGGGCTCAAGGGATTTTCTGAAATATGGAAAAGGCTGAAATCAGGAGCGCGTATTTGCTCGGCGCCTTTCTGGCCGTGGCATATGCGCTTCCCTTCGCGGTCGGCATCTACACCGAGAGCGTATTTTTCGATCTGCAGTGGCTCGCCGATTTCACTACCGTCCTCCTGAATGGCTTCATGCAGGGCGGGGTCTACGCGATGTTTGGCGCGGGGCTCACGCTGATCTTCGGCGTCATGCGGATTATCAACGTGGCGCACGGCGAGACGGTGATGCTGGGCGCCTACATGACGTGGTCCGCCTTTTTCGGGCTCGGCGTGGACCCGCTCCTGGCCCTTTTCCTGACCCTCCCTCTCGCCTTCGTCTGGGGCTGGTTTGTCCAGAAAGTTCTCCTGAACGCGGTGGTGGGCGGCCCCGAGCTCACCCCCCTGCTCATGACGTTCGGCTTGGGCCTCGTGATGATCCACGTGGTCGAAGCGATTTTCACCACCGATTTCCGGACGATTCCCTACTTGCCCGACGCCCTGAGGCTGAGCGAGAACATTTCCGTGGGCCGGAACCGGCTGATCAGTTTTGTCATGGCGACCGTCATCTCGTGCGGAGTCTATATTTTCCTGAAAAAACACCGTATCGGAAAAGCCATCCGCGCCACCGCGCAAAACGCGGACGTGGCCATGGTGTGCGGCATCAATATCTTTCATATCTACATGATCACCTCCGGCCTCGCTGCCGCGTTGGCCGTCGCCGGAGGGGCGCTGGTGTCGATCCAGTTCGGGTTCAACCCGGAGACCGGCATCTTCTATACCCTGCAGGCGTTCGCGATCATCGTGCTGGGCGGGCGCGGGAACTTCATCGGGGCCATGATCGGAGGGGTGATGCTGGCCGTCATGGAGAGCATGATCTCCTTCATGGTGCCCAACGGCACGGCGATGGTTGAGCTCGCCGCCTACGGCCTCATGATTTTCGTGCTGCTGATTCGCCCGCGTGGCCTGCTGGGCGAAAAAACGGACTAAGCGGAGAAATCTGGTGAGTAACTGGGAACATCTTCGAAATTTTGTAGTACTAGCGGCGGCGGTCGTTGCGCTGCTGTTCGTTCCTCCGATTTTTTCGATCTATATCCGATCATTTTTCATGTTCATGATGCTCTATGTTGTGCTGGCCCTGAGCTGGAACATCATCAGCGGCTATACGGGTTACGTTTCGTTCGGCCATGTCGTCTTCTACGGCATCGGCTCCTACGCCACCGGGATTCTGATGGTCAAGGCCGGCTGGCACTGGATACCGACGCTTTTCGCGGGTGCCGCCGTCAGCGGCGTCTTCGCGGCATTCCTCGGCTACGCCGTGCTCAGGCTGAAGGGGCCTTATTTCGCCATCGCGATGCTGGGCGCCGCCGAGGGCGTCCGCGTGATCGCGACCGTTTGGGAGAGCCTGACCGGCGGCGGGGACGGCATCGGTTTCCCGAACGTCGAGAACTCCTGGGAGACCTACCACGCGATGCTCATCCTGACGATCATCACGATCATCGTCGCCTACTGGGTGGGTCACTCGCGCTTCGGCATCCGGCTCAACGCCATCCGGGAGGATGAGATCGCGGCCCAATCGCTCGGCGTGAACACGACGTTCTACAAAATATCGGCGCTGGTCCTCTCCGCGATTTTCCCGGCCGTGGGCGGCGGAATTCAGTCCTATAAAGTGCTCTATATCGAGCCGGATTCTGAGTTCTTCATTCTAGTCACAATCTACATGAAGCTGTTCGCCATGTTCGGCGGAAAGGGGACCGTCATCGGTCCGATTCTGGGGGCGGTCATCCTGTACTCCGTGCAGGAGATCACCTGGATCAAGTTCCCGACGGCCCACCTGATCGCATTCGGGCTCTTCATCATTTTCGTGGCCAGGTTCATGCCGCGCGGGCTCATGGGCTTTGCGGTAGACCGCGGCTGGGCCCGCAAGGGCATGGTTCACTAGGGGGGCGTCCGGAAGGATATGTCGAACGGAGCCGGTGAAATCGCCCTGAGCGTCCGCGATCTCAAAAAACACTTCGGCGGCATCAAGGCCGTGGACGGGTGCAGCTTCGAGCTTCCCAAAGGAAGAATTTCGGGGCTGATCGGGCCCAACGGCTCGGGCAAGACGACGACCTTCAACCTCCTGACAGGGGTGTTGGCCGCCGACAGTGGCTCGGTCATTTACAACGGCGAGAACATTTCCGGCCTCCGGCCCTATCAGATATTCAACCGGGGCATCAGCCGGACGTTTCAGATCACGCGTATCTATCGCGAGATGACGGTGTTCGAGAATATGCTCTCGGCCTCGAGCATGCGTGTTTCCGAGCGCGAGGCGCGTACCCGCGCCGAGGAACTGATGGAGTTCGTCACGCTGACAAAGCTTCGGGGCGAATACGGCGGAAACCTCTCCTACGGGCAGCAGAAGCTGCTCGAGTTCGCGCGTGCGCTCATGACCGATCCGGACCTCATCCTGCTCGATGAGCCCGCCGCCGGGGTCAACCGGACCCTTCTGCAGAACCTGCTGGAGCACATCCACTATCTCCAGGAAGATCTGGGAAAGACAATTCTTATCGTTGAGCACGACATGAACGTGATCATGAACCACTGTGAGAAAATTTTCGTGATGGACTACGGGGTGAAGATCGCCGAGGGCCTCCCCGAGGAAATTCAGAACAACGAACACGTGATTGAAGCGTATTTCGGACACTAATCGTTTCAGGTGCAGATATCATGGCGATGCTTGAGCTGAGAAATATCGACGCGGGCTACGGCCGCATTCAGATCCTCCACGACGTCACCATCGACGTGAGCGAGGGGGAGGTGGTCTGCGTCATTGGCCCCAACGGCGCGGGTAAATCCACCACCTTCAAGGTGATCATGGGCTTCATCAACTACCTGGGCGGTGAGATCCGCTTCGAGGGAGAGGACATCGTCGGCAAGCGTCCCGATCAGATTCTTGGCTACGGGCTCGGCTACGTGCCCCAGGGGCGAATCGTGTTTAACCAAATGACCGTGCGCGAGAATCTCGAGATCGGCGCCTACATCGAGCGCGACGCCAAGAAGGTGAAGGACGCGATGGATTACGTCTTCACCCTGTTCCCTCGTCTCGAGGAGCGACAGAAGCAGCTTGGGGGTACGATGAGCGGCGGCGAGCAGCAGATGCTGGCCATGGGCCGTGCGCTGATGACCCGGCCGAGGATGATCATGCTCGACGAGCCGTCCCTGGGTCTGAGTCCCCGGTTCGTGACCGAGATTTTCAACAAGATCCTGGGCCTCGCGAAGGAGGGCATCACCATCATGGTCGTCGAGCAGAACGCTGCACGCGCGCTTGAAATCGCCGACCGGGGCTACGTCCTCGAACTGGGCCGAAACCGCTACGAGGGAACGGGTCAGGAACTTCTCGGGAATCCAGATGTGCGCAGGATGTACCTCGGCGGCTGAGCCTTGGCCGCAATGATTTCAATCCCCTCCCGGTGAACATCAGAATTTCCCTCAGATGATATGGGTAACCCTTTCAGATAGTTTCCCTTTCGCTCGCCTGTGCTATAGGTGTATGGTTTGCCGCCGGGAGATAGGGGGAGTATGATCCGCGTCAAGATTTGTGGTGTGACGACAGCCGAAGATGCTCGCTATGCCCTTGAAAACGGGGCGGATGCGTTGGGACTCAACTTTGTTCCGGGTACCCCGAGGTGCCTGGACGCAGGTACCGCTGCGGCGCTGTCGGCGGCGTTGCCCCCCTTCGGCGCCCGCGTCGGGATATTCGTGGACGAACCCCCGGAGCGGGTCGAGACCATCTTCCGGGAGGTGGGGCTGGACGCTGTTCAGCTTCATGGAGAAGAGACGCCCGAGGCCTGCCGCTGGCTGATAGATCGCGGCGTCCGGGTTATCCGTGCCCTTCGTGTCAAGGGCCCTGAGACCATCGCCGAGGCGGCCCGCTACCCCGCGTGCACGATTCTGCTCGATGCATTTGTGAAAGGGGAGTTGGGCGGCACGGGAAAGACGTTCGATTGGGAGCTGGCCCGCGATCTGGCGGCCCGCCGGCCCGTGATCCTCTCCGGGGGCCTTCGGCCCGAGAACGTGGCCGAGGCCATCCATCAGGTGAGGCCCTACGGTGTGGATGCGAGCAGCGGCGTCGAGGGCGAGGTTCCCGGCCGCAAGGATTTTTGGCGGGTCCGTGCGTTCATCGAGAACGCCCGCGCAGCGGAAAAAAACACGTTTTAAGGCAGAATAAGAGCGGGATAAATAATGAAGCGGGGTAGATGGCTGTGCAGCGTGTGAAAGAAACAGGTCGTTTCGGGCAGTTCGGGGGGCGGTATGTCCCCGAGACACTCATGCCCGCGCTCGAAGAGCTCGAGGCGGCGTACGAGGAAGTGCGCGAAGATGCGGCCTTTCACGCGGAATTGGCCGAAATTCTCGAGAAATACGTGGGCCGTCCCACCCCGCTCTATTTCGCCGGCCGGCTTTCGGAAGCGCTGGGCTCGCTCCGGGTCTACCTCAAGCGCGAGGATCTCTGCCACACGGGCGCCCACAAGATCAACAACACCCTCGCCCAGGTGCTCCTCGCCAAGCGGCTCGGCAAAAAGCGCATCATCGCCGAGACCGGCGCGGGCCAGCACGGCGTGGCCACGGCGACGGCTGCCGCGCTGTTCGGCCTCGAGTGCGATGTCTACATGGGCGAGGAAGATATCGGCCGCCAGTCGCTCAACGTCTTCCGCATGCGGCTCCTCGGGGCGCGGGTCATCCCCGTCACCTCCGGCAGCCGCACCCTGAAAGATGCCACCAACGAGACGCTTCGCGACTGGACGGCTTCGGTCCGCACGACGCACTACATCATCGGCTCCGTCGTAGGCCCCAACCCGTTCCCGCGGATGATCCGCGATTTCCAGTCGATCATCGGGCGCGAGGCGCGCGGACAGATCCAAAAGGCCGAAGGGAGCCTGCCGGACGCCTGCGTTGCCTGCGTGGGGGGCGGGAGCAACGCCATCGGCCTGTTCCATCCCTTTGTCGAGGACAGCGGGGTCGAGCTGATCGGCGTCGAGGCCGGCGGACGGGGCCTCGACAGCGGGGAGCACGGTGCCTCCCTCACCGCCGGGCGCGTCGGCGTGCTGCACGGCTGCCGGATGTTCCTCCTCTACGAAGACGACGGCCAGGTCATCCCGGCGCATTCGGTTTCGGCCGGGCTCGACTATCCCGGCGTGGGGCCCGAGCATTCCTACCTGAAGGATTCGGGGCGGGCGCGTTACGTCACGATCGAGGACACCGAGGCCCTTCGCGGCTTCCGGAAGCTCTCATTGCTCGAAGGCATCATCCCGGCGTTCGAGAGCGCGCACGCCATCGCTTATCTGGAAAAGCTCGCCGAGGAAACCGCGAAGGCGGGCGAGAAAAAGACCGTCGTCGTGTGTCTTTCCGGCCGGGGAGACAAGGACGTTCAACAGGCCGAAGGCCTCCTGCGCGAGCTTCCGGACGAGGAGGAGAACGGCTGATGCAGTCTTCCGGACGCTTCGAGATACTGTTCTCGCGGCTTCGCGCCGAGGGCCGGGCGGGGCTCTACCCGTTCGTGACGGCGGGCGATCCGGACCTTGCTTTCACCCGGGGACTGATTCCGGCGCTGGCCGAGGCGGGGGCGGACGGCTTCGAGGTGGGCGTACCCTTCAGCGACCCGCTGGCGGATGGCCCGACGATCCAGCGATCCAGCATGCGCTCGCTGGAAAAAGGAACGACGCTTCGCGATGTGATTGGGATGGTGGCTGAGGTGCGGGAGGATGTTCCCGATGCGCCGATTGTCCTCATGACGTATTACAACCCGATCATCGCCTACGGGCATCGGAAATTCTGCGAGGCGGCGGCCCGGGCCGGGGTGGACGGCGTCATTGTGCCGGACCTCCCTCCGGAGGAGGCGGGCGAGTTGATGGAAGCGATGGGGGAGTTCCCCCTGGAGCCGATTTTCATGCTCGCGCCGACCAGCACGGACGAGCGCATCGCCCTCGTGAACCGTTCGGGCGGCGGGTTCATCTACTACGTCGCGCAGATGGGCGTGACGGGCGCCCGCGATGCGCTCGCCTCCGATATGGGGGAGCCGCT
>CAMYJL010000037.1 GCA_947258645.1 uncultured Nitrospinota bacterium | reverse complement strand
CATCTCCCCAGAGTATTGGTCGAACGTTTTGCCTCAGGTATGGGACGAGCTTCGCAAGAAGATCCGGGATGTCCGGAGTGAGTTCCCCCCCGGCGTCTCTAAACCGGTAATTGCCGACGATTACGGCGATGTGTTTGGGATGCTGTTCGCGGTGACAGGAGACGGCTTTACTTATTCCGAACTAGAAAACCATGTGAAGGACATCCGAAAGGAACTCCTCCTGGTCAAAGGCGTTGCCAAAATCGTCCTTTGGGGTGTGCAGCCAAAGGCCATATATGTGGACGTTTCTGAGGCCCAGCTGGCGAATCTGGGTTTTACCCCGGAGGAATTGGAGGCCACGCTGCAATTTCAAAACAAAGTCGTACAAGCGGGTCAGGTGGACGTCCAGAGTGAGAGGCTTCGAATCGCCCCGACCGGTGCCTTCAGGCGGCCTGAGGATATTGGAAATCTCACCTTGCGCTCTCTTCTTCTCGGAAGAACTTCTGGACAGGCCGATTCCACCGGGCGGGACAGCCTGCTTCGCATTCGGGATATCGCCCAAGTTCGGCGGGGCTATCGAGACCCCCCCAATAATCTCATGCGCTTCAATGGAAAAATCGCTATCGGGATGGCGATCTCCCCCCTGGGGGGCACCAATGTGGTGAAGGTGGGTGAAGCCGTCGAGGAGCGGATGAATGAGTTGGCGGAGCATCTTCCCATCGGGATCGATGTCAACCGGGTCGCTTTCCAGCCCACCGAAGTGAAGGAATCCATCCGGTCTTTCATGATCAACCTTCTCGAAGCCATCGTGATCGTGCTCCTGGTTCTGACCCTGCCGATGGGATTCCGGATGGGTCTCATCATCGGGACGGCGCTTGTATTCACCATTTTGGGCACCTTTATGGTCATGTTCCTCTGGGGCATCGATCTCCAAAGGATGTCTCTCGGGGCGCTGATCATTGCTATGGGCATGATGGTGGACAATTCCATTGTCGTCGCAGACGGGTTCCTGGTGCGCACAAAACAGGGAATGGACCGGAAAAAGGCGGCTATCGAGAGCGCGTTTTCGCCTTCATGGCCTCTCTTGGGGGCGACGGTAGTGGCCGTCATGGCGTTTTTCCCCATTTTTTCCTCCGTAGAAGGTGTGGGTGAGTATTGCCGCACGCTCTTCCAGGTGGTGGGGATTTCATTGCTCTTGAGCTGGGTCCTTTCGATGGTGCTCACGCCCTTGCAGTGTCTGGACATGCTTCCACCTCCCAAGGAAAGCGCGAATGAGGAAGATGCATACAATTCCGGGTTTTACCGGAAATACAAGGGGTTTCTGGAGTGGGCGATTCGGTTCCGCGGGGTGAGCATCGCTGCGATGGGGGTTTTGCTCGTCATGTCCGTTATCGGGTTCGGTAATCTGGACAGAACCTTCTTTCCCTTCTCGAGTCGTCTTCAATTCATGGTCGATTATTGGCTGCCCGAAGGCAGCCGTATTCAGGATGTCTCTGAGAACATCAAGAAGATAGAAGCCAAGCTGATGAAAGATCCTCGTGTGAAGGACGTGAGTTCGTTCATCGGCCAAGGGCCGCCCCGATTCTATCTCCCCGTTCAGCCGGAAGATCCTTATTCCTCCTACGCGCAAATGATCGTCAATACCAAGACGTTGAAAGACGTGAATGATTTGATTGACGAGATAACGCCATGGCTCGATGAAAACGTGGATGAGGCCATGATGAATGTCCGGAAATTCTGCGTCGGCCCTTGCGATGCTTGGCAATTCGTGGCCCGGTTCAGCGGCCCGGCGGAGGCGGATCCGGATATCTTGCGTGATTTGGCCGCCCAGGCCGCTTTGATTCTGGATAAAAGCCCGATGGTGAAGGTCCACAAAACCGACTGGCGCGAAAGGGTCAAGGAGGTGGTGCCCGACTACAATCAGGAGCGGGCCAGGTGGAGCGGTGTGACGCGGGAGGACCTGGCCAATGCCTTTAAAAGGTCGTACGACGGGAGTCAGTTCGGCACTTTCCGGGAAGGCGACGATCTCATACCCATCATCCTGCGGCATCCCGAAGTGGAGCGCAATCAGGTTCCAGGCCGCCTCGAGCAACTTCCGATATGGCCTTCCATGTCCACGAGAACCGTTCCCATGTCCCAGGTGACGCGGGACATCCAGGTCAGGTGGGAAGATCCGATGATATGGCGATGGGACAGACGGCGGGCTATTTCGATTCAAGCCAAACCCCAGGACGTCACACTCCCCACCCTGTTTGCCTCCGTTCAAAAAGATTTCGAGGCCATCAAGCTTCCGCCCGGATACCGGCTGGAATGGGACGGTGAATACGCCAGTTCGAAAGAGGGGCAGGAATCCCTCCTTCCCGGACTCGCCCCGACCGTCGTGATCATGCTCTTCGTCATCGTGGCCCTGTTCAACAACTACCGCCAGCCACTCATCATTATGTGTTTGATTCCGTTTGCTTTGATTGGGATCACGGTGGGCCTGTTGATGTTTAATCAGCCCTTTGGGTTCCTGGCGCTTCTGGGGGCAATGAGCCTATCGGGGATGATGATCAAAAATTCCATCGTGCTGATGGATCAGATCAATCTGGAGCAGGAGGCTGGAAAAAGTCCTTATGAGGCCGTGGTGGTATCGGCCATGTCCCGTCTCCGGCCAGTCGGGTTGGCCGCGGGCACGACGATTTTGGGCGTCATTCCGCTTTTGCAGGATGTTTTCTGGATCGCCATGGCCGTTACCATCATGGCGGGCTTGGCGTTCGGAACCATCATTACGATGATTTTTCTGCCGGTGCTGTACTGCACGTTTTACAAAATTCCGTCTCCAGCCGGAACTTCTGCGAATTGAACAATTGAATTTTCGGCTATCGTTTATCAATTGGATCGAAATGAATTGGTTATGTGGACTCCCAAAGATGGATTTTGATGCGGGAAGGCCCATTTTTTCGGCTTTTCCTCATGTAACTGTCCCGGGTGATACTCTTCTGACCCATGGGAGGAGATTACGATGAAACATGTTGCAGGTTTTGTTTTATTTGTCGTCATCACTCTCTTTGCCTTCGCTGCGAATGGTGCGAAAAGTGGTGAATTGAAAAAGGAGGGAGTCAAGCCCCAGGAAATGGAGCGCGACAAAGCGGAATGCATACAGAAGTCCCAGAAGGGAGCGGGCAGGGCCGCGCGGGCCCTGCAGGGCCAAAGATTTTCTTTGTGCATGAAGGAAAAGGGATATCAATTGGTCCAGTAGCCTTGGCCAAAGACTCCAACGGGAGGAAGAGCGAATTTGAATTCCGAGCCGGCTTCCATTTCCCTCTTGTCCCTTTGACTGCCTGGCAGACTGGCGACCAATTTAGAAGCGCAGGGTACCGTTCCGACAAGGCATCTGGGCATGAAAACAAAATCTGACCCCGGGGATGGAAAACGACGAAGGGGTTCGCATTGGAAACCAATTCCCATCTCGATGACGATCACGGGCTGCCTTGCCGGGTTGGTGTTCATCACGGTATTCAGCGTTCTGTGGATTGAGTTCTCGGCCAACCGGAAAAACACTTTAGAGTTGTTGCGCAGGGTGACCACCTCCTACACGGATTTATTCGAAACGCGCCTTCATGGCCTTCTGAATCCGGTGGAGGAACAGGCCGAATTCATTGCCCATCAGATTCGTATGGGCGCCTTTGACATTTCGGACAGGTCACGCCTCGGGGCACTCCTCACCGGCGCCATGGCGACCACCCCCCATATAAGCGGGATTTTTATTTGGGACACCAATCTCCAGCAATTCGGATTCCATCGACCCCCGGGCGGTCAAATTCAGCTCAGGCAAAATGATCACAGCGCCGACTCCTTCATTAAAAGCGCATCGGCTGAAATTCGAAAATCCAGGGAAGCATTTTGGGGAGAGTTGCTCTTTCGAAACGGTGAGACTCTCATCAACCTCAGGCAGCCGCTTCGCCGCGATGGGAAATTCATCGGTTTTCTCGGAATCGTGGTCACCATTTCCAAGCTATCTGAATTCACATCCCAACCATGGAAAGTCAGCGAACGATTGAGCGACGTGACGGCGTTTATCCTGTACGGACGAGACCGCGTCCTGGCGCATCCGTTTTTAATCTCGGCGCATCCCGAACAGTCATCTGATAATCCCGCAGTGGCGATCGGCAGTCTCGGAGACAAAGTACTGGTCAACATATGGAAGGGAATTCCCGTTTCCAGTGTAAATGAAAAATCTTCCCGAACGAAGTTGGTCCGCCTTTGGGCGGATGATGAAGAGTATTATGTCCTTTACAGGTGGATAAAAGACTATGGCCAGGTCCCGTGGGGAATCGGTTTTTGGATTCGCCAGCAAGATACGATGGGACAGCTGGAGCGGCTTAAGTTTTCGGGGATTGTCGGAATTTTGGCCCTTCTTGTTTCATTGGTTTTAGCGATAGCCTTGGGAAGATCGATCGCAAAACCCATAAAGAGAGTGGCCAGGGGTGCGGTACGGATCGGTGAAATGGATCTCACCCATGTCGAGGAGCTGCCCCCCAGCGGCATTCGAGAGATCAACGAGCAGGCGAGCGCCTTCAACGCCATGCTTGCAGGCCTGCGCTCCTTCGAGACCTATGTGCCCCGTTCTCTGGTGATGCGGCTCATACGCAGTGATAAGATCCGAAATCGCCGAGTTTCTGAACGATCATTTCACGCTATTGGCGAAGTGTGTCGAGGCAGAAGGGGGAACCATCGACAAATTCATTGGCGATGCCCTCATGGCCTTTTGGGGCGCGCCCACAGAGCAGACAGACACGGCGCAGAGAGCCTGCCGGGCCGCCCTGGCCATGGCAGAGGTTTTGGAAGAAGATAACGCCCTACGCCAGGAGGACGGACTCCCTCCCGTTCGCATTCGAATCGGAATTCACACAGGCCCCGTTGTCGTGGGAAACATCGGAGCACCCGGGCGCATCAACTACACGATCGTGGGTGACACGGTCAATACATGTCAGCGCCTGGAGTCGCTCGGCGGGAAATTGGAATGGGAAGGCGCGGCGGCGATTCTCATCAGCGGAGCCACGGCCTCTCGCCTGGAAGGGCATTTTTCCACCGAGCCTGTCGGGATCTTCGAGGTCAAAGGAAAAAGCGAAAAGGTGGAGGCCTTTCGGCTCTTGTCTGCCTAGCGGAATGCGTTCCGATCGATTTACCTGACAATTCCCAGTATTCCCTTTTTCGGATTTTGGTGGTCGCATGGAAACAATTGAATTTAAAGGGATTTTTTCGATTTCTTGGTGGATATACGTCTAAAATTTGGGGATTTCCCCTTGAACACGGCGAATTCCGATTCAAGCGGCGATTGGTTTCTGAAACAGGCCGTTGCCATGTGACCGCTACGCGAATTTGCCGAATTTTGCGCGGGGTGATGGACCCTTCCCGGCAGCTTGCACGGGTGTTTTCAGATTCAAGGACTGATGGGCCCGGTAGGTGGTGTAATCAATCTGAAACTCATCCAGCCTATCCTCCAGATTGCGTTTGTTCCGGAAAAGAATCTGCGCCAAATATTCATCTGAATTCCAGGTCCCTTTTCTAAAAAACCTTTTGGTGCCAAAATTCTTTCCTGTGCATGGCGAACTCGTAATTCGCCACGCACAGCGCTTGATATCCCAGGATGGCCCATTTTCGGCCGAATGGTTTTCTATCATGTCTGTTGGCCGAATTTGTTTCTCTCACTTCCGGGCGATATGATGAATTTATATGAGAAATGGCTGGATGGAGAGGGCGTTCTTATGGGAGACGGCGCCATGGGAACCATGCTCCAGACTGCCGGGCTGGAACCCGGTGATGCACCGGAGCGCCTCAACGCGGAGAATCCGGAGGCGGTCCGATCCGTGCATGAGGCCTATCTTCAGGCGGGTTCCGACGTCATCACGACAAACACGTTCGGGGGCAACCGCCGCCGCCTCGCGCTTCATCACGCCGGAGATAGGGTCTTCGAGTGGAACAAGGCGGGCGCCGCTGTTGCCCGGCGGGCGGCAGGTGCCCAGGATCGTGAGGTGATCATCGCCGGCTCGGTGGGGCCCACAGGTTCCCTCCTTCAGCCCGTGGGCGACCTTCACTTCGATGAGGCGAAAAATGATTTTGCCGAGCAGTGTGCCGCGCTTGCCGAAGGCGGCGTGGATGTCATTCTGATCGAAACGATGAGCGACCTGGAAGAGGTCCGCGCGGCGATCGAGGGCGCCAGGGCTGTGGGCGATCTTCCCGTATTCTGCACAATGACCTTCGACACGCACGGGCGGACCATGATGGGAACCTCCCCGGAAGAGGCCGTCCAGGCGACCGTCGATTTCGGGGTCCAGGCGTTCGGATCGAATTGCGGGAACGGACCGGGCGAAATGGAGGAAATCGCGGAAAAAATGATCCGGGCCTGCCGCGGGGTTCCCTTGATCATCCAGGCGAACGCGGGGGTTCCCAGAATAGAAGGGGATCAAGTTGTCTACGAGGCCGGTCCGGAGCGTATGGCCGAGCACGCCAGGCGTTGTTGTGACCTCGGCATCCGCTACATTGGCGGATGTTGCGGCACCACGCCCGCGCACATTCGGGCCATGATCGAAGCCACGAAGGGGTCGGACGGAAAAGGAGCGGAGGAAGGCTAAACGAGGGGAGGGAATGATGTCTCGTAACCAGGAGTTGACGGAAGGAATCATTCGAGGGGACCGGGAAAATGTGGTTCGCCTGGTACGGGAGGACCTGGAGGCGGGCCACGGTCCGGTCCTCATCCTGAATGATGGATTGATCCCGGGAATGGAGAAACTGGGGGATCAGTTCGGGCGAGGCGAGGTGTTCATTCCTGAACTCATGGCGGCGGCCAAGGCAATGAACGCGGCCATGGAGATACTCCGGCCGCTACTGGAGGCCTCGGGCGTAGAGCCGCTGGGCAAGGTGGTGATGGGAACCGTTAAGGGCGATATGCACGATATCGGCAAAAATCTCGTGTGCATGTTGCTCCGTGGGGCGGGGTTCGAGGTGATCGACTTGGGCGTCAACACGAGCGCGGAGCAATTCATCGAGGCCCTCGAAAATTCCGGGGCCCGCATTTTGGGCATGTCCGCCCTTCTCACGACAACGATGAACCGGATGGGGGCCATCATCGAAACCATCCGGAGGGCCCCTTTCGGGGAAGAGGTCAGAATTATGGTGGGCGGCGCCCCGCTGGATGAGGATTTTGCGGCCAAAATCGGGGCGAACGGTTACGCCAAGGACGCTCCGCTTGCGGTGGACCGTTTCAAGGAACTCCACGCCGCGCTTCAACCCTGAGCGGTCGGAATTCAATGCGAGGACGGAACATGACCTCATCAAACGGAAAACTCACCCCGAGGGAACGGATGTGCCGGGCGATGGATCACCGAGAGCCTGACCGTGTTCCCTTCGATTTCGGATCCACCGCCGTGACAAGTATCGCGGGACTGGCCTACGAGAAATTGAAAAACCATCTCGGTGTCGAGTCTGAAACGGAAATTCTGGCGAAACAGGGAATGGTGGCCTTCGTCGACGAGAAAATTCTCGAGAAGTTTCAGGTGGACACGCGGCCCCTCATGATCGGCGCTCCGGACAACTGGCGAGACATCGAGATCGATTCGCTCACCTACCAGGACGAATGGGGTGTCCAGTGGCAGCGGACCGAGGAGTCGAATTCCTACTTCCTTCTGAAAGGATGTTTCGAGGGAGACGAAAATGGCACGACCGAGGCGTTGCACCGGTTTCAGTGGCCCGACCCGAAGGATCCCGGGCGCTACCGGGGTCTCCGGGAGCGGGCCCGCAGGCTCCACGAGGAGACCGACTATTCCGTCGTGTTCACCTCCGCCGCGACCTTCTGGGCCGATGCCGAATGGATGCGCGGGTTCGGCGACTTTTACTCAGATTTGGTCACCAGCAAAGAATTCGTTCACGCCCTTCTCGATAAAATCCTTGAAGTCCGCCTCGAGATGACCGAGCGGGCGTTGGCCGAAGTGGGCGGCTATGTGGACGTCATCCTCACCGGAGACGATCTGGGGACGCAGGACGGTCCCATGATTTCCATGCAAATGTACGAGGAGTTCGTCAAACCCCGTCAGAAAATTCTTTTCGATGCGGTAAGAAAGGGAGCTCCCGATGCGAAGATTCTTTATCACTGCGACGGGTGCATCGACGTGTTCCTTCCTCATTTGATTGGGATCGGGATTGATGGGCTGAACCCTGTTCAGGTTTCGGCCAGGAACATGGGGGACACCAAGCGCCTGAAACGCGAATTCGGCCGGGATCTTTTCTTCTGGGGCGGCGTCGATACGGGGCGCGTCATCCCCTTTGGGACCAGAGACGAGATTTTCGAGGAGGTAAAGCGCCGCATTGACGACCTGGCGCCGGGTGGGGGTTACGTTCTGAATTTCGTCCACAACATCCAGGATGAGGTGCCGCCCGAAAACGTCTGCGCAATGTTCGAGGCCGCGATGGAATATGGCGAATACTGAGAGCGGTCCTGGGAACCGGGAAAAAAATTTCATTTTGTCAAAAAAAGCCAGCCTGACGCCGCGCGATCGCGTACGCATGGCTATGGCGCATAAGGAGCCCGACCGAGTTCCCTTCGACTTCGGCTCCACGTCGGTTACCAGCATCGCGGGAATGGCTTACGAAAAACTGAAACGGCATCTCGGATCGGATTCCCAAACCCGTATCATGGCAAAGCAGGGCCAGGTCGCTCACATCGACGAGGAAATCCTCCGGAAATTCGGAATTGACACACGCCCTCTCGATCCCGGTGTTCCGGACAACTGGACGGATATCGAGATCAATCCGCTCACCTACCAGGACGAATGGGGTGTCCAGTGGCAGCGTCCCGAAGAGTCGAACTCCTATTTTTTGCTGAAAGGGCACTTCGAGGGGGACGAAAACGGAACGCTCGAGGCGTTGCACCGGTTTCAGTGGCCCGACCCGAAGGATCCCGGGCGCTACCGGGGTCTCCGGGATCGGGCGCGCAAGCTCCACGAGGAGACCGATTATGCCGTGGTTTTCTCGCCGCGCGCGACATTCTGGCAGGATGCCGCGAGAATACGCGGGTTCGGAGATTTTTTCTCCGATCTCGTAACGAATAAAAAGTACATACACGCCTTGCTGGACAGGATTCTCGAAATTCGTTTGGAAATTACCGAACGGATGATGGCCGAGACCAGAGGTTTTATCGATGTCGTTCTCGTGAGCGACGATCTGGGTACACAAAGCGGCCCCATGATTTCGATGCAAATGTTTGAGGAATTTGTGAAGCCCCGGCAGAAGATTTATTTCGAAGCGATGAAGAAAGGCGACCCCGACGCGAAGATTCTCTATCACTGCGACGGGTGCATCGACGTGTTCCTTCCTCATCTGATTGAGATCGGAATTGATGGGCTGAACCCTGTTCAGGTCTCGGCCAGGAACATGGGGGACACCAAGCGCCTGAAACGCGAATTCGGCCGGGATCTTTTCTTCTGGGGTGGCGTCGATACGGGGCGCGTCATTCCTTTTGGAACCAGGGACGAGATTTTCGAGGAAGTAAAGCGCCGTATTGACGACCTGGCGCCGGGCGGGGGTTACGTTCTGAATTTCGTCCACAACATCCAGGACGAGGTGCCGCCCGAAAACGTCTGCGCAATGTTCGAGGCCGCGATGGAATATGGCTGGTACGGAGGCTAATTCCGGCAGGGGGGAAAACGAGTCCTCCCCGACATGTGAAGTCCTTCTCCTCCGGCCACCCGCACCCGGTTCAGGGAAGCCCTCTGTAGCTCCGGGAGAATTTTTGGATGAAGACCGCTCCCTCCGACGGGTCTCTCTCAAGGGGGGCCTGACCCTCCTCGAAGCCGCGCGTATTTCGGGATTTCCCATCGGTACCGAATGCGGAGGGGTCGGAAAATGCACGCGATGCCGTGCCATTCCCCTTGCCCTTGGAGATGGGGATCGGCTCGGGCCTCACCCCCCCTCCTGGCTGCCCCCCCCAAACGCCGCAGAACGGCGCCAATTGAGTCCCGAGGAGCTTGAAGCCGGATGGCGACTTGCCTGCCAGCTGAAGGTGGAAGGCGATCTCGCGGCCCTGGCGCCCCATCCCTCCGACAAGGTGGGCAGAAAATCCATTGACACATCCATTCCGCTCCTTCTGGATCCCTGGGCGGAGAGGGTCGCTTTTTGTCCCGAGCCCGCAGGGGATGAGGACACCATATCGGCCATCCGGCGTGGTTTAAGGGAAATGAGCCAAAGCGGCCGCCTGAAGGAGCATCCGCGGCTCGAGGGGGAAATCGTTTCGAGGCTCAACGAGGCGGTCCGCGGGAATCAGGAGGCTTCGGTGGTTTCATTCACGATCACAGAGGGGGAGGTGGTGGATGTCGAGGCCGGCGACACTTCAAAGCAGGTCTATGGAGCGGTGATCGACATCGGGACGACGAACATCTGCGGCTATCTCGTTCACCTCATCAATGGCTCTCTTCTTGCCGAAGCTGTCCGCCCCAACAGCCAGCGGGCCTGGGGTGGGGACTTGATGGCGCGGGTCCATTCCGCCTCCCAGCGCGAGCGCGGCGGAAAGGAGGCGTTGGATGAGCTGACCTCCGCCGTCCGGGAGGATGTAGACCGAATCCTGGGCGATCTTTTGCAACAGGCCCGGGTGCGGAGGCGGGATGTGATCAGCCTCATTTTCGTCGGCAACAGTGTCATGCATCATCTTTTCTTCGGCCTGCCGGTGGAGTCTTTCGGGGTGGCGCCCTACGTTCCCCTCAAGGATGAAGGAGTGGGATTTTCCCCCGCCGATCTGGGGCTGCGCCTCCCTCCTTCCGCGCGGGCGCATTTCCTCCCCTTGTTCGCCGGATTCGTCGGGGCCGACGCCCTGGGAGTGGCTCTTGCGCTTGATCTAGGCCGGGAGGAGCTGAAAAAGCCTCTTCTGGCCCTGGACCTGGGAACCAATGTTGAGCTCCTGCTGGCCTGCCCGGATGGAAATCTCTGGTGCACATCGACGCCGGCCGGCCCCGCCTTCGAGGGAGGGGAGATCCGTTGCGGTATGTCCTCGGTGCCAGGTGCAATCTCAGAGATCGACATAGATGGGGAGCACCTGGAAATTCGTACGATTGAGGGCTCCCCCCCGGCGGGGATTTGTGGAACCGGTCTTATCGAGGTGGCGGGGTGCCTGCTGGATTTGGGTGTCCTCGAACATTCCGGCCGAATCCTGCCGGCGGAGGAATCCCCCGCGGGTGTTCCGGAGAGCGTCCGCCGCCGGATTGTCGAAAAAGACGGCAGCCGCCGTTTTATTCTGGAGGAGGCGGGGCGATCCGCTTCAGGGTCTCCCATCTTTCTCGACCAGTGGGATGTGCGAAAGCTTCAAAGCGCCAAGGCGGCGGTCAGGGCGGGAGCGAATCTTTTGCTGCGCGAGGCGGGGGTCGAATGGGAAGAGCTCGAAACTGTTTTCCTCGCGGGGGCGTTCGGCACCTATCTTCGACCCGGCCGCGCCGTTCAAATCGGCCTGATTCCGCCTTTGCTCGAGGATAGGGTCCGCGTCGTCCACAACGCAGCCGGAACGGGAGGGCGCCTGGCGCTACTGTCCCGGGAGAAGCTCGCACAGGGAGTTGAACTCAAGGCAAAGGTCCGAAATGTGGAGTTGGCCGGGCGCCCGGAATTCCAGGACGCATTTGTGCAGGCCATTCCCTTCCCTGAGTTGTGCTCCGATAAAACAGATCTTCGTTAGTTTGTGCATGGCGAGTTTGTCATTGTCCGGAGATGGGAGCTGGCCAGATCTCATTTTCCTGATAATTCCCTGTTTTTCCTTTCGAAACAGGGAAATTGGAGAGAAGGATTCGCAGCGGACTGCACCCGCCACCATTTTTGTATTCAGATAGGTTCGGCAAAAACCCGCCCCATCTTGGTTGCGGTCCTGTTCAAAAACTCATCTGAACTCCAAGTCTCTTTTCTTCGATAGGGTGGTTTCTGAAGGTTGTGCCCGGTAGAAAATTAGAATCCTGATAAATTGAATCGCTTAACAAGGCTACGCCTGACCCGCGTTTTCAAGAGGTCCCATACACCCGGGTTTGGAAACGGGGCTGCCCGGGGCCGATTACCCCTTCGCAGACCGGTACCCCTTTTCCAAAAAAATGAGCAATCCGCCATGTACCGGATTTTCGCGGCATTCTTCTCTAGAATTTAGCCTCCTGACCCAGTTTCTTGCTCAAGCGATTGAGCACATCGTCGGCGTCTTTCGCCTCGTTATAGTCCTCTCCCAAGACACCGCTTCCAGCCGGACTTTTCACGACCAGGCTGACGCATTTTTCGTCAATTGTCGTTGCTCCGTGCCGGGTGTTAGGTGGAATATGGAGGATATCTCCGGGCCCCACGATTCGCTCCTCATCCCCAAGGATGGAGTGTCTCCGGCCCTCGAGAATGAATACGAACTGCTCGTCGTTCGGATGGTAATGGGGCTTGGAACCCTCACCCTTATAATAGGTGACGATTCCGAACTTCATGAGTTCCCCGACGATGCTTTTGATTTCGGCGAGCGGACTTACATCTTCGCGCTTCTTTTCCAGATCGTGAATGTTGTAGTAGGGCATGATGATTTCCTCTCCTTGATTGTGGTTATTTTCCTGGGCCTGGTTGATACCCCTGAAAGCGTCCTTGAATGAAAAGGATTTTCAAATGGCACTGAACCGGCTTAATCCGCCAGACGCTTCATTCGAGGGTCAAGTGCATCTCGAATCCAGTCCCCCAGAAGGTTTATTCCCAATACGACTAGCATGAGCGCCAGCCCCGGGAAGACGGCGATCCACCAGGCAGTGTCGAGATAGGAGCGCCCATCTGCGAGCATGCCACCCCAAGCGGGGGTAGGAGGCGGAACACCTACCCCCAGGAAAGAGAGAGATGCCTCGATGATGATCATCCGCCCGAGATAGAGCGTGGCGATCACGATGGCGGTGGAGAGAACATTCGGTAGAAGATGACGGATGAGAATTCGGGGGGTTCGGCAGCCGGATGCCTTCGCGCCGGTGATATACTCAAATTCCTTTGCGGAGAGAACAGCTCCACGAATCGGCCGGGCGTAAACGATCCAGGTGCGCACGGCCATGGCGAGGATGACGTTTTGGAGGCTCGGTCCCAGGATGGCGATGATGCTCATCGCCAGTAGGATGAAAGGAACGGAGAGGGCGATGTCGACGATCCGGCTGATGACCGCATCCACCGTCCCTCCGTAGTAGCCGGAGACGAGTCCCAGCGTCACTCCGATCATGCCGCTCAGCAGGACCGCGACAAACCCGACGATTAACGAGATCCGGGCGCCCCAGATAATCCTGCTCAACAGGTCGCGGCCCAGTTGGTCCGTTCCGGCCCAGTATGTGAATCCGGCAGAATCAACGTATCCCGGCGGTCTCAGGGCAAAATCGAGGTTCTGCTTGTATGGATCCATGGGGGCGAACCATTCCGGCACGAGCGCCCAGATGATGACGAGCATCACACAAAGAAAACCGAACAGCGCGGGCGGGCGCCGGAGCAGATCGCGAATGGCCAACAGAAGATCGGATGGCGCCGGGGGATTTTCTTCCCAGGTCTCTACGGGAATGCTGATCGTCTCGGTCCGCTCGATAGCCATATCGGCTTTTCCCTCTCTAGCTATATGTGATGCGTGGGTCGAGCCACGCATAGAGAAGGTCCACGGCGAGATTTACGATCACAAAAGTGGTGGCGAGCAGCGCGACGGCCGCCTGGACTACCGGATAGTCCTGGTTGCGGATGGAATCCACCACGAGAAACCCCACCCCTGGCCACGAGAAAACCACCTCCACCACAACCGTTCCGCCGAGCAGGATGCCCAGCTCAAGCCCGATGAGGGTGACCACCGGGATGGATGCATTTTTCAGGGCGTGCCGGAATACGACGACCTGCTCAACAAGACCTTTTGATCTTGCCGTCTGGATATAGTCGCTTCCCAGTACCTCAAGCATACCCGAGCGCACAAGCCGGGTAAGCCGAGCCGTCGCGTATAGCCCCGCTGTCAGAGCGGGCAAGATAAGGTACTCCAACCCCTCGGCGCCCGATGTTGGCAACCACTCCAGCTTTACAGCGAAAAACATGATGAGGAGAAGACCCAGCCAGAATCCGGGCATCGACTGGCCGAACATTGCGCCAATCGTGCTGAGATGGTCTATCCATGAATTTCTGTAGACTGCGGAAACCACCCCTGCGGGAATGGATATCAAGGCCGCTATAATCACCGAGGTGAAGGCGAGAAGGGCGGTAGCCGGAAAATGTTCGAGAACAAGGCCAAGAGCGGGTAGTTCCTGATGGAAGGAAAATCCAAAATCGCCCCGAAGGACGCCCTTGTTTTCCTTGTAGCCAATTAAAAAGTTGATGTATTGGACATGGAGCGGCAGATCAAACCCCATATCCTTTCGAAACTGCACAATATCTTCTTTATCGGCGTCCTCAGGCATGAGAACCCCAGCCGGATCGCCCGTCATTTGCAGCATAAAAAAGACGATCAAAAGAACGCCCTTGATGACAATCAGGCTTTGCAATAGCCGGCGAATGATATATCCACGCATGGGCCGTCCCCGGGAACCACACTTTTCGAATAACAAAAAGTATTTAAGACCTGTTAATGGATCCTTTTACAACAACTCGATAATATCTAGCATCATTCCCTTGAGCCTGCCGTCGCACAAGTGGCCCGCATAAACTTCTCTCGGCTTCCTTGGGCCGCCGCTCACCGTCACATGCAGATGAATGTATGGGTCCGGATCATCGGTCCATGCGTGTTTTTCAAGGTGGACCGGGGGAGATGAATCGGGCCAGGTAATAATCCCCTGTCCCTGAACATCAACCCACTCGTCGATATGCAAGCGGGTTTCCTCGGGAGGCGGCATAGGGGGAGAAGGAAGCAATACACCGGGTATCATATCGAGCTCATAAAACGCTCCCATAAAAAAAACGGAACCAGCCCGGATGTTTTTCTCTTTGACGAATTTGACCACATTCCCGTAAAAATCCTCCTCTGCCTCGAATCTCAGACTGAAAATACGGCCAATTTTCCTTTCGACGACATCCATGTAATTACCCCGTTAGGTCCGAATTGAATAAATGCCATGAATTCCCACCATACTGCGGGGAGCTAATGCCCCCCGCAGTATGGGAAAAAATATACGAATGGGGGCTTCCGTCAACCTATTTCCTGACCACTTCCCAAATATTCATAGTACCGTTGCCTTGCGGATTAAATTTAATGCTTTTCTGTAATCCGAACGTTTGTTTAAGTTTATAAAGCACCTTGTGCAGGGCCAACTCTTTCATTCTGGCCGTTACCGCTTTAAAAGCCTTATCTTGTTCTTCGGGATCCGCCATTGCACTTGCTTCCTTGTCCATCTTGTCCAATTCCTTGTTGCAGACCACACTCCAAGGGCCGAAGCATGATCCCGTCGCCGAAAGCACACTGCTGGTATCAAAAAAAGTATTGCCCCAACTCCGCATGACTATACCTGCACGTTCTTGCTTCTTCTTCCCGTAAGAGACAACCGTTTTCTTATATAGTGGAAAGTTCACGGCTTTTATTTTCACATCGATTCCGAGTTTGCTGATCATCTGGCCAATTGCCTCGGTCACCTTCGCGTCATAAGCGAATCTGCCTCGGGTATTCACGATTTCAACTTTGAAACCATTCGGGTAGGCCGATTTTTTCATGTATTCCTTGGCCTTGGCCAAATCGTAACCATACCACTTAAAGTTGGGGTCATAGCCTGAATGCGTCCAAGGATGATAAATCGAGTGATATGGGTCCACGTTGCCGGCCATGATTGTCGTACGGATCTTATCCGCGTCGATGGCATAATTGATAGCTTTTCGGACATTGATATCCGCCATCGGGCCGCCAAAGCGATTGGCAAAGCTCACAAAGAAAATTCTTGTGGCTGGCACAATCTCAACTTTTGTCTTTGGATGACTACTAATCTGTGGCATGAGGTGAGCCTCCACCCCAGAGATAATGTCCACTTCGCCTTTCAACAACGATTTCACCCGGGTGGTCTGTTCAATGATGCGACGCATCACAACCGTTTTGGGACGGTTGGGATATTGTTTATTTCCCCACCATTTAGGATTTGCCTCAAAAACCATCTTCGTGCCCTTGCTCCATGACTTCAGCACATAGGGGCCACTGCCCATCGTGTTCCGGGCGAGGTATCTTTTACCTTTGGCCTCGGCCTTGGGATTCGTCACTGAAAAAACTCGGCTGAGCATTCCGAACATGCCGTTGTTCGGATACTTCAAGTGCAAGATGAAGTTTTTAGCATCGACGATTTCGATTTTTTTCCAGGACTTGTAGTAAACACGCTGACGGCTCTTTAGTTTTGGATTATGAACCCGCTTAAACGAATAGACGACCGCCTCAGATGTAACTGGAGTGCCATCAGCGAATACGGCGTCATCTCTAAGGTGGAACTTAATCTTAATCGGACTAACTTTCTCCCACTTATCGACGAGCCAAGGTTTTACTGTCTTCGTTAACATGTCGTATTTGATCAGCGTGTCATACGACCAGCTCCACAACATGAATCCGATCGCGTTGGTCGTAATATTGGGATCCATGGTGGGGGGTTCTTGCGGGAGGGCAACCGCAACCGTACCCTTGTACCCTTGGGCAATCGGAACAACAGCTACTCCAAGGAAAAGAACGAAAAACAGTCCGGTACAAATCCTTTTACACATAGCCAATTCCTCCCAGTTAGGTACGAACACCTTGTCCGTTTTCCGGTGGTCTTCTATGTGGCGTGGTTTATTTTCAGTTGCCCAATTATTTCTTAACGATCTCCTGGATTGGCGGAAAAAGAGGTAAGGAATTCTTCAAAGACTTCTTCGGGTACGGATAGACCACGCCCCACGAAAGAAGCCTGTACATGATTGACATCCATTTAGGTATTATATCCAATACTTTATTCCGACTTTTCAAACAACGCAACCCGGTTATTTGAGAAAAAAAGAAGATTCTGATTCTTTCTCTGTGATTCGTTCCAAATGGTGGAACTGAATTCAAAAATTTTCGTCGTGTTGATGGAATCAATTTCTTCTTTTTCGCATGTACCGCGGAATATCGTCTCGATGAAATAAACTATTCTCTCCCTGGTCGATAGGAAAAAGACATGGCTGAACGCGTCGGTATTGTGGGTATTGGTCTGATGGGATCTGCCCTTTCGGGCAACCTTCTTCAAAGCGGTTTCGAGGTTCAGGGATATGACCTGGATGGCCGGCGGTTAGACGAGTTTGCGGAGCGGGGCGGGATCCCCGTGGGGTCCCCGGCGGAAGCGGCGCGGGGGGTTCAGTGGATGGTGACTTCTCTTCCGACCAGCGAAATTGTGCGGGAAGTTGCTCTCGGGCCGGGTGGTATCGCCGAGGGCGCCGGGGAGGGGCTCATCCTCTGTGACGCTACGACCTCGCGGCCGGAGGATTCAGAAGCCCTCGGAGCGGCGCTCGCCGAGCGCGGGATCAAATTTCTCGATACATGCGTCAGTGGAACGAGTGCCATGGCCTGGCAAAAAGATCTCATCGTTATTGCCGGTGGAGAGGTGGATGATTTCGAAGCTTCCCGTCCCTATCTCGCGAGTTTGAGCCGGGCCGCCTACCACATGGGGCCTGTCGGATCAGGGGCTTTGACCAAACTCATCATCAATCTTGTTCTCGCGGGAAATCGTCTGGCCCTGGGGGAGGGGCTCCTTCTCGGCACAAAGGCGGGTATGGATATGACCAATTTGCTTGCCGTGCTTCAGGACGGCGCGTGCAGTTCGAAGACCATGATCGACAAGGGTCCGAAAATGATTCGCGGCGATTACACTCCCGAGGGAAATATGTCCACTGAGACCCCCCGCCTCATGATCGAACAGGGCAACCGTTTCGGCGCTCCGATGCTGCTGACGAGCCTGTGGCTGCAGCTTGTGCAGGCGGGTTGCGAGATGGGTCTCGCCGAGCAGGATCCCGTCGCATTTCATGAAGCGCAGCGCATGTTGGCCGGATTGCCCAGCCGTGTCGGTTGAAGTAAAAACTTATGGATAAAGTCCACTATTCGTCCTGTCCAAAAATTCAAACGACCGGCAAAAAAAGGAATGAGAACGCAATCGAATTTTTGGACAGGACGGGATAAGTTCACCTCGGGTAAAGAGTTTACGATATGCACCTCCATTGAATTTTGAGGAAGACCTGGGAGTTCCGTTGGAGATTGGAATGATTTTTGATCTCCACCAGCTTCTGTTTCAGCTCATGTCCATTCCAGAAAAGAATCTCTCTGGATTACAGGAACGACACCTCGAAGAGGGAGCAAAAGATCATGGCGGCAGGACTGAAGCCCATCCGGCGAGTGGTAACAGGCAACGATGAGCAGGGTCAATCCAGAGTCGTTTGGGATGGTCCGGCCCCAAGCACCCATCTGGCCCCAACGGGCGGCAGAGGCCACACCGACCTTTGGGTCTGGTACGAGATGCCCCCTCCGCTCTCCGGGGAGCGTGATGACGGGAGCTTGCCGTACGATTTTCCGGGCTCGGCCGATGGCGGGCACCTGCGCGTCATCCAGGCCCGAAACCGTCCCGATGACTACGACCCCGCCAAGGATCCGGAACTTGTGCCGGCCCATGAGCCGATGGACATGCCCTCGAGGAGGAGGTGGGATCGGGGCCGCGACAACCATTTCTCATCGGGGATGCACAAGACCGAGACGGTGGATTACGGAATCGTGCTGACGGGCGAGCGGGAGCTGATTCTGGACGATCGCACCCTCTTGATGGAACCCGGGGACATCGTCGTCCAGGTGGGCGCATGGCACCAGTGGTCCAGCCCCCGGCTGGGTTGCCAGATGGCCTTCGACATGATCGCGGCGCGCTTCGTGGACGGGCCTGTGGGATTGGCCCAGGGAAACGAGCCGATGATACAGCCCGATCCCAACCTGAAGCTGCCCGATGGTGTGAAACCGGCGCGGCGGATCGTGACCATCGATAAAGAAGAAGGGAAATCCACCCTGCTCAGTGATGGCCCGGCGCCCGACGTGCGCTTTGATCCGGCACGTCCGGGTTTTGCCTCGGCGCGGCTCTGGGTGACCGACAGCCACCCGGCGAAGATCGTTTGCGAGACGCTGCATCTGCCGCACACCATCGAGCCTCCCCCGCAGGGCACGGTCTGCAGGGTCGTCACTTTTTCGCCGGATGAGAACTGGAAGGGAAAAGTCGGCTCCGCCGAGGTTCAGGCTTTTTTCCGTGCCATGGGGTCTCCGGACGCCTCCACGTACTCGCCCTCAGCGCCTCATCCGTACATGCAAAAGACGCGCACACTCGAATTTTGTTTTGTCCTCGAAGGCGAAATCGTGCTGGTGCTCGACACGGAGGAAGTCAACCTGAAGGCAGGCGAGGTCGTCATACAACGGGGTACCAACCACGCCTGGAGTAACCGGTCCAGCAGCCCCGCTGTCTTGGCGATTTCATCCCACGACGGGGCGTAGATGGAAGGGAGCCGTGTGGTCTTACTATCCAGACCTGATCCAGTTTGGTGATTGTGCCCATGATGCGGGCGTGGATGGTGAGTTCCTCATTGTATGGAGATTGGCGCTAACCCAGGTTCGATTTCCCTGCCATTCGACGCGCAAAGGTTGCTCATTGAATCGCCCTTGCTTGTTCATGGCCAGCCCAGGATGAAAAGTACCGAAGGCCAGTCCTGGTTGGCTACCCACACAAACAGCCAATCGATTATAATCAGATTGTCCTCGCCATCGTTTTGGACGTTGAGGCCGGTGGCCGAGGCATTCGGTTCGGCATCGCTCGCGGCAGAATCGAATTTTTGCGGGGCACAAGGATCAATTTGAGCTATTTCGCATTTGTCATTGAGAATTTCCGGTTTCTCGCCTTCGGCTTCCTTCTCAGCTTCTTTTCCGGTTTCGGTCAGACCTACGTAATTTCGGTCTTTAACCCGGACATCCGCGCCCGCTTCGGCCTCTCCCACGGCGATTTCGGCATGGTTTTCGCGATCGCCACCGTGGGCAGCGCCCTCTGCCTGATTCGCTTCGGGCGATTGATCGACCGGGCCGATCTTCGTCGTTATACCTTGGCGGTGCTGGGGGGGCTCGTTGCCGCGTGCCTGTTCATGGCGGTGGTGCCGACGACGTTCTTTCTCTTTTTTGCCCTGTTCGCGCTTCGTCTCACGGGGCAAGGCCTCATGGTCCACACGGCGGCCACCACCATAGCGCGCTATTTCGAAGATGCCCGGGGCAAAGCGGTGAGCCTGGTCTCTTTCGGGAGCCCGGTGGGCCAGGGGCTTCTGGCGATTGCGGCGTTGGCGGTTTCGAAATCGGTGGGCTGGCGGTGGACCTGGGCCGCGTTCGCGGCGCTGGTCGCTGTGGGGGTCGTCCCTCTCGCCCTCTGGTTGCTCCGGGGGTACAAAGAGCGGCACCAAAGCTTTGTCGAGCGGGCCGCCGCGCAGGTTTCCCCGGAGCGGGGGGCGGTGCCCGGGTGGTCCCGCAGAGATGTTCTCAGCGACGTTCGCTTCTACCTGATTCTTCCCGTGATGCTCGCCCCCTCCTACATCTCGACGGGTTTTTTCTTCCACATGGCCCATCTCGTCGAATCGAAGGGGTGGAGCCTGACGGATTTTACGGAAGCTTACTTCCTGTTTACAGCGGTCCTCGGTGCCGTGTCGCTGCTCACGGGGCTGCTCGTCGATCGGGTCGGGGCGGTGCGGCTCCTGCCCTACTATCTGATCCCGCAAGGGGTGGCGATGTTAGCCATCGCGGGTTCCGATCATTCGGGCACCGCGGTGATTTACATGCTGGCGAGCGGCGTGACGGTGGGGCTCCGCGTCACCATCGGCGGGACGATCTGGGCGGAAATCTACGGCGTCGCCCATCTGGGGGGTATACGTGCCCTGGCGACCGCGTTCATGGTATTTTCCACGGCGCTTGCTCCCGTCACGATGGGTTGGTGGATCGATTGGGGGGTGACGATG
>CAMYJL010000036.1 GCA_947258645.1 uncultured Nitrospinota bacterium | reverse complement strand
GATCGACATTCTCCAAAATGGCGGGCTTTGCAGCGACTTTTTTCTGATATTCCTTGAGAGCACTATATGAGCACATCCCAAGACCGTGAAGGGCTTCCAGCTCTTCCGGGTCGGAGAAGTAGACGGCGAGCGCTGCCCTATCCTTCCAGTCCACGACTGTCGCTTGCGGATAGGGAAGCCGCCTTTCACTTTTCAGATTTTCTACGTCGCAGGTCGCCAGCGCCTGAACGCTGTCGATTCCCTCTTCGTTCAGACGTTCCTCCACATCGGGCGTGATCCCCTTGATGGTGGTGAGGGGAAGTTTGCTACCGGTGCCACTCAGCGTCGGAAAGTTCTTGAGCAACAATCGAAATACCAACATCAAGTAAGAGATATTTTCTCCGAACCCAAGGTCACTTCCACCACGGAACCTTTATCTTCGAAGTTGAAAAGTTCCGGGAAGAAAAAAAAGTACATCAATATGGATGCAAAAACGGCGAGAAAAACACGCAATGTCCCCATGATCAACACACGGGGAGGGAAATCATCGTCGATAATTCGCCTGATGAAATTGTAATTGTTGTAGACGAATGCTCCCCAGTAAGCATACATCACCACGCCAAGCGGAAGATAAGAATTCGGAAACACCTGAACCACAGCTATCCCGAAACGCGACCATGCCGTTTCTTTGGCAAGGTCACCGACGGCGAGAGAGGCACGCGTATGCTCATCGGCGAAGGATAAAACACCCAGTAAGAGAACGCTCAAAACAACCAGAAAGACAAACGGCCATATGTACTCTTTGAGAATTGGCCCGGCCCCGTCAGGCTGTGCCTTCCTGAGTTTGATATAAAACACCCACGCCTCGGACCAATAGAAGGCGGGAACCATCAAGAAAATGGAAAGGTGATATAGAATTTTCTGTGGGTGATCTAGAATATTCTGCATAGGATTTTCGGCATCGACCACTACCAGAAACAGAGCGAGAGCAACGCTGACAGCTGTGCTAACCGCTCCCACCCAGGGAACAAAACTCGGCATGGCAAGCTCCCCCCTGAAAAATGCTTCCGCGTGCAATTATTATGTAATTTAATGATATTGAAATAGACTTCTCCTGGAAATACAACCCCGATCCGGAATTTCCCCTGCGGGTTTCTTCACTTGAGAGCCCCCCTTGCCCTCCCCGGGCCGAAGCGGCTACCCCAGGGGCGTGCTTTCACTTTTCAACCTGGATTTCCCAAATTAATTTTTGATTTGCCCACCATCCAGGCGAATCACCTTAAAGGTCCTCCGTCTGATAGCGGGCTTCAGGCCAATGGCGCATCCCACGTGAGGGGGGTCGATCTGATGACGAGGAGATTCATGAGGGGGGGTGCAAAGTCTGCAGATCCTTTGAATGTATCTCGGAAATCCGGGTTCGCATGGCTTTCCAAGGCCTGCCAGAACCGGCCCCTTCACCCTCCGCGGGGCTCGCCTCCCGGAGGACAGCTATTTTGAGGTACTGCTTAAGGGCCTTTTCCGATATATTCGGTCCACCAGACGGGTATCCGGGAAATGTCGGATGAATCTATCGCCGTGAGCTGTTTCGAGAGGAAGGGAAACATTATCGTATTCACGAAGAAACAAAAAAAAGAGCGGTTTCTTTTTGTCCTGATCAAGCCATCTCACTACGACGATGACGGCTACGTAATTCAATGGATGCGGTCGGGGATTCCCTCGAACACGTTGGCGGCGCTCAATGGCCTCGCACTCGATGCCATCGAGCGGAACCTGCTCGGCGATGATGTGGAAATCGTCCTGAGCACGTTTGACGAGATGAACTCCCGAATCCGGCCCGAAAAAATTGCCCGGAAAATAAAAAAGAGCGGCGGCGGGGGGCTGGTCGCCTTGGTCGGCGTGCAATCGAATCAATTTCCCCGGGCCATGGACATCGCCCGGCAGTTCCGATCACTTGGTGTGCAGGTCTGTATCGGCGGCTTTCACGTCAGCGGATCTCTCTCCATGCTGCCGGGGATCCAGGCAGATCTTCAGGAAGCGATGGATCTGGGCATTTCCCTGTTCGCAGGCGAGGCCGAAGGGCGTCTGGATGAAGTTTTAAACGACGCATACCGGTGCGAATTGAAACCCCTCTACAACTATTTGGACGACCTGCCTGGACTCGAAGGCGCACCGCCACCCATCCTGCCTTCGAAGCGGGTGAAGCGCACGGCCGGCGCCATGACGAGCTTCGACGCGGGGCGCGGCTGCCCGTTTCAGTGCAGCTTCTGCACCATCATCAATGTACAGGGCCGCAAATCGCGCTGGCGAAGCGCCGATGATGTCGAACAAATTGTCCGCGCCAACATCGCCCAAGGGATTAAGAGCTTTTTCATCACCGACGACAATTTTGCGCGCAACGTAGAATGGGAGCCGATTCTGGACCGGCTGATCAAGCTGCGTGGTGAGGAGGGCCTCAAGGTCAAGCTCACGATCCAGGTCGACACGCTTTGCCACAATATCCCGAACTTCATCGAGAAGTGCGGGCGGGCGGGCGTCCGGCGCGTATTCATCGGCCTTGAGAGCATCAATCCCGAGGCGCTTGTCGCCGCCAAAAAACGGCAGAATCGGATCACCGAGTACCGGCAGATGCTTCAAGCCTGGCACAACATCGGCGCCTGGACCTGCGCCGGCTATATTCTGGGATTTCCGACCGACACGCCCGAGAGTATCGTTCGCGACATTGAGATCATCCAGCGCGAGCTTCCCATCGATTTTTTGGAATTTTTCATCCTCACCCCCCTGCCGGGTTCCGAAGACCACCAGGTGCTTTACAAAAAAGGCGTTTGGATGGATCCGGACATGAACAAATATGACACCTCCCACGTCACCACGGCGCACCCGCTCATGTCGCCGGAGGAGTGGAAAGACATCTTCGATAAGGCTTGGCAGACCTATTACACGCCGGATCATATCGAAACCGTCATGCGCCGTGCGCGGGCCAGCGGCATCAGCGTGGGCCAGGTGATGTCTATGTTGGTGTATTTCTACTGCAGCATGACCATCGAGAAGGTGCATCCGCTGGACAGCGGATACGTACGTCTCAAGTCCCGGCGCCAGCGGCGGTCGGGGATGCCGATCGAAAACCCGATCGTGTTCTATCCCCGCCGGATTTGGGAAGTAGCGTCCAACCAATGGGGAATTCTTACCCAGATCCTGAAATTTGCCCGAATCCGGAGTCAAATCAAGAAGGACCCCAAATCCCGCGAGTATCTGGACCTCGCCACGACACCATCCAAAGACGCGGATTTGGTGAGTCTCGATATTTTCTCGAATACGGACCTCGCCAGAGTTGCTGCGGATAAGGCACGCGCAAAATCCGATGCGCGCCTGGCGGCTGAGGCTGCCTTGGGCGCATAGCCCCAGTCCGGCGCACCTCGGATTTGCCCCCCTCCCACCGGAAAAAACGAAACGCACAACGCGCCCTTTCCCTACCCGGGTCGAAGCGGTTACCCTAGGGGCATACTTTCATTCCGTTTATCGATCGGGAGGGCCGTTTCATGCCCCTGATGACGCCGGAAGCGTACAAGGCGAGCCTGCGGGACGGGCGGACGGTTTACTACCGGGGAGAAAAAATCGAGGACGTGACGGCCCACTCCGTCATTGGCACTGCCGTCGATCACGCCGCCATCGACTACGAGATGGCCCACGATCCGCCAAAACCCGAAGATCGCGATCTCGCCCTGGTGGACGGCCCCGGGGGTCCCTGCTCGCGCTACTACCACATTCCCCGCAACGCCGACGACCTGCTCAAGCGAAGCGCCCTCATCGAGCGGGCCACCGCGCTGGGGGGAACCCTCGTCGTCCTGATCAAGGAGATCGGGACCGACGCCCTCTTCGCGCTCCACCTGATCGCCGAGTACATGGACAAGAATCAGGGGACGGCGTACCTCCCCCGCGTCCGCAAATTCTACGAACACTGCCGGGATAACGACCTCGCCATCGCCGTCGCCCAGACCGACGTGAAGGGCGACCGGGGAAAGGGCCCCGCCGATCAGAACCATCCGGACTACTATGTCCGCGTCGTATCCGAGGACAGCGAGGGCATCACCCTGCGCGGCGCGAAGGTGCACACCTCGGTCTCCACCAACGCGCACGAGATCATCGTCCTCCCCACGCGCAACATGGGCGAGGGCGACGCGGCCTGGGCCGTCGCCTGCGCCGTCCCCGCAAACGCGCCCGGCCTCACCATGATCGCGAGCGGCTACGGGCGGAAAGGAAACGAGTTCGAGTATCCCATCAGCGCGAAACACAAGATGATGGAAACGCTCACCATCTTCGAGGACGTGAAGGTCCCCTGGGAGCGCGTTTTCATGAACGGCGAAGCCGCGATGGCGGGTCCCCTCGCTAAAACCTTCGTCGAGTACCACCGCTTCACGGCGATCAGCTACAAGCTCCCCCTCGTGGACCTTTTCGTCGGGGCTTCGCATTTAATGGCCGAGTACAACGGCATCCTCCGCGCAGGCCATATACGTGACAAGCTGGCCAAGCTCATCAGCTACGCCGAGATCCTCCGGGGGATGACCCGTGAGGCGGCGCGCGAGTTCAAGATGGTGGGCGACATCGCCGTTCCCAACACCGAGATCGTCAACATCGCCAAGCTCCACTTCGCCACCGGCTACCACCAGGCCCTCGCCTGGGTGCAGGACATCGCGGGCGGCCTCCTCGTCACCGGGCCCACAAAGGAAGACATGGACGATCCCCGCCTCGGCGAGCTCGTGGGGAAATACCTCGGCGGCGCGGGCGGGGTCTCCGCCGAAGACCGCCTCCGACTCATGAACCTCATCGCCGAGATCACGGCGACCGACTTCGGGGGCTATCAGGCCGTCCTCGCCATCCACGCCGAGGGCTCGATCGAGGCCGAGAAGATGACCATCTGGCGCGAACACGACGTGAAGCCCTCCGCCGACTACGCGAAGTGGCTGGCGAACATCAAATAACCAGGGAGGACCCGTCATGGTGGAGCTGTCGCGGCCCGTTCTGGACATCGGCCTCGTCGTGCGCGATTTTGAAAAGGCCCTCGAATTCTACCGGGACAAGCTGGGCATGACGCCCACCCGGCAGATCCCCGTGGACGCGGAGACGGCCCGGCAGGGCGGGGTCGCCGATGGTCCCTTTGACATTCAGTACATGGAATTTGGCGACGTGAACCTGAAACTCGTCTACTTTCCTGACGCGCCACCATCCGGTCCCGCCGGGGCGGACGGGCAGGCGGGCTTTCGCTACGTCACCATGTGGGTCGCGGACATCACGGCCACCTATGATGAATGGAAGGCGAAGGGCGTCGAATTTCTGAGCGCGCCCATCCGGCGGACACCCGAGATGCAGATGGTTTTCATGCGCGACCCGGACGGAAACCTGATCGAGATACTCGGGCCCTGAGCCCGGACAAAGGAGATTTACATGAGCCTGCCCGAAGCTGGCGCCATCACCATCCTGTGGTCGAATGTCCCGCCCGAGCACGAGGAGGCCATCCGCAAGTGGCACAATCTCGAGCACACCACCGAGCGGCTGGAGGGACCGGGCTACATTGCCCTGCACCGATACAACCGCGAGGGCGGCGACGGCCGCCACGGCCGCCTGAACATCTTCGAAGGAAGGGACCTCGCCACCTTCGACAGTCCCTACTATCTCGAATCGCGCAACAACCCCACGCCCTGGACGCGCAAGTCCATGCCCCTCATCCAGGACGGCGAGCGCAGCGTGTGCGCCCTGGCCGCCTCCCACGGGGATCGGCCCCGCATCGAGCCGCCCTACCTCTACACCGTGCGCTTCGGTGTGGCCGCGGGCGCCGAGGACGACCTCCTCGCCTGGTTCCGCGAGGAGCACCTCCCTCGCCTGTGCGCCCTGGAGGGGGTGATGCGCGGGCGGGTGTTCAAGCGCGACCCGGCGCTCTCGGGCCTGGAGACCGAGGAGACGCGCATCCACGAGATGAAGACCATCGACTGGGGCTTCGTCGCCCTCTATGAGCTCTCCACCACCGCTCCGCTGGGCACCGACGCCTGGAAAGAAGCCGCCGCCGGAACCGAGCGCAGCGCTGAAATGATACAAAAGCTTCTCGATCCCGTCCGCGAAATCTGGTGGTGGGATTTCGTCAAGTACGCCCCGGGGATCATCTAGGGGCGCGGCGGGATAATCACGCCCTATTTTTTCGAAATCATCCGGGAGAACCCTCATGCCCAAGCTCATCGACCTCTCCATGCCCGTGCACCAGAACATGCAGCACTACCCGGGGACGCTTCAGCCGCTGATCAAGACGGTGGAGACGACGTTCGAGTCCGCAACCCGGATCGGGACGGACAAGATGGGCTTCCCCGAGCTGTTCGCCCACAGCGTCTGCATCTTCAGCGAACACTGCGGCACCCACATCGACGCGCGGAGCCACGGGGGGCAGAACGACTCGCCCGCCGAGGCGATCCCCATAGAAAAATGCTACGGCCCCGGCCTTCGGCTCGACCTTCGTCAAAAGAAACTCGGCGAGCCGATCGAAATTGGCGACCTCGAGGCGGCGATTGCGAAGGAAGACTACGCGCTTGAGGGAGGGGAGATCGTCCTCCTCTGGACGGGGGCGTCGGACTACAACGACGAGCCGCGCTTCCTGACCGATCACCCCGGCATGACGGGCGAGAGTGCGGAGTGGCTCATCGATCAGGGCGTTCAGGTGATGGGCATCGACGCGCCGGGCTTCGATCTGCCGATCAAGGAGATGCTCGAAAGAAAAGACCCCTGGCCCTGCCACCGGCTGTTTCAGAAGCGCGAGTACTGGCACATTGAAAATCTCGCCCACCTGGGCGACATTCCCAAGGCGCACGGGTTCACGGTGAGCGTTCTGCCCCTGCACTGGGTGGGGGCGACGGGGACCCACATCCGCGCCGTCGCGGTTCTGGACTGACCTGCTCTCGGGCGCTCCTCCATACCGCCGGGAATACTGATCATGCCCACGAAACGCCTGATGCGCATCGCCCTCACGCTCGTCCTCTGGGGCGTTTTCACGACCGGCTGCGGCCGCGCGCCTGTCGTCCTGCCGGAGGCGAAGCCGCCCGCCACCCGCGCCGAGCGGATCGCGATCTACCGGGAGGTCATCGGTGCCTACCTGAAGGCGGGCCGCCTTCCGATCATCGATCTGGAGCTCATGCTCACGCCCGGGACCGATATCGAAACAATCGTTCAGGTCATGGATCACGAGGGCGTCGCGCTGGCGGCCGTCACCTCGCACGATCCGGCCTTCCTCCGGCGTGCCGTCGAGCGTCATCCTGAGCACTTCATCCCGCTCACACCCGCGCCGCTCGGAATCGAATGGACGGATCCCGGCCGAGGCTTCGCGGAGTCCCTCCGCCGCTCCCTCCGGGAAGACGGCTTCGGAATCGGGCGCATCTGGATGGACCTCCACACGGGCGAAACCGAAAGAGAGAAGAAAAGCCGTGCCAAAGTCGTGGCGCGCCAGAAAGCGGTCTTCGAGGCCCTTCTTCAAATTTCGAGCGAACAAAAAGTCCCCATCTGGCTGGATATGGACCCGGAAGATCACGGGCTCGGCTGGCTCGAGCGGCAGCTTCGGGATCACGCCGGGGCCACCGTCATCTGGACCCGCGCCGGGTATCTTCCCGATTCCGACAAGCTGCCGGGCTACGGCCCCGGCCTTCTCCGCGCGGTGACGCTGCGCCGCCCGAATCTGTTCCTGACCCTGACGCTGCGGCCGCCCGCCAAGAAGAGAATCTTCCTCACCCTCCGCAAGAATCTCCTCTTCGATCCCGGCGGGGTGTTCTCTCCGGAATGGCGCGCCTTGCTCGAGGCCCGAATCGCCCACTTCGGGGCAGGCGGCTCGCTGGACGCGGCCCAGCCGGGGTTCTACCAGGAGCGCATCCGCCACTTCCGCAACCGGATCATGTACGCGCTCACGCCGTCCGCCCGCGAGCGGCTCGCCTGGCGGAACGCCTGGCGGCTCGTCGCCGGCTCGGAGTGGAGCGAATAACCTCCCTGCCTCAAAAAGCCTCATACCGTTGCGCCCTCTCCGGCGCACGGCGATAATGATCTCCTCATCATCCAGGCCCCACATGAGTGCGGTCATACATTCCAAACCATGACTTGTTGGAGGAGTTTTTCATGTTCAGCATCCGCCATCCCGTGCGAACCTGGTTCGGGGCCGGAACGGTCGAGAAAATCCGCGACGAGGCCGAATTCGCCGGTGCCAAAAGGGCCCTCCTGTTCACCGACAAGGGCGTCCGGGGCGCCGGAATCGCCGATAAAGCCATCGACCCCCTGAAAAGGGCCGGCGTGGATGTCACCATTTACGATGAATGCGTACCCGAGCCGGCCATCGGCGATCTCGAATCTGCCTGGGAGCAGTTCCGGGGTGGGAATTTTGACTTCATCGTGGGGATCGGCGGCGGAAGCTCGATGGACCTGGCCAAGTCGATGTCCATCCTCTTCACCAACACGGGCGAGCCGCGCGATTACCTCGGCGCCGAACTCGTACCCAAACCGAGCCTTCCCTGTGCGCTGATCCCGACGACAAGCGGAACCGGGGCCGAGGCAACACCGAACGCCATTTTTTCGATCCCCGAAAAAGGCGTGAAGATGGCCATTGTCAGCACCCGCATCATCCCCGGCGCGGCCATCGTGGACCCCGAACTCACCCTCACCGCACCGCTCAAGGTCACCGCCGCCGCGGGCGTGGACGCCTTCACGCACTGCCTAGAGACCTACGTCGCCCGGAACGCCACCCCGCTCAGCGAGCATTACAGCGTTCGCGGGATGGAACTCATCGCGGGCTCGCTCCGCCGCGTGTGCGAGGACGGAAGCGACATCGAGGCCCGCACCCAGATGGCTCTGGGCTCCTACTACGGGGGCGTCGCCCTCGCCGGGGCGGGCGCGGGCGCGGTCCACGCGCTGGCCTATCCGCTGGGCTCGCGCTTTCATATCCCGCACGGGGTGAGCAACTCGCTCATGTTCTCCCACGTCATGAAGATGAACTTTTCGGCAAACCCCGAGAAGTTCGCCCACATCGCCCGGATTCTGGGAGAGGACACCGGCGGTCTTTCCGGAGAAGAAGCGGCCGAGCGCTCGGTGGGCGCGGTCGAGCGTCTCTGCAAGGATTGCGGCGTCCCAACACAGCTGAGCGAGGTGGAGGTGCCCGCCCACGTGATTCCGGAGCTGGCCGAAGCCGCCTTCACGACGCAGCAGCGCCTCCTCGGCTTCAACCCCAGGGAACTGTCCCAAGAGGATATCGAGAAGATATACCGGGCCGCCGCATAGCCATGACGGAAACGCCAAAGCCACATTCTTCCCTGTCGGAAATTCTCGGACTCCAGCCGGGCGACATGGCCGCCGTCATGGGCGCGGGGGGCAAAGCCACGGTGATGAAACGGCTCGTGATCGAACTGGTGGCGGCCGGAACGCCTGTCCTGGTCACGGGCACGACCAACCTCCAATCACTCGAAGACTGGAGCGGCCCTTCCCTGCTTCTGAGCGACGCGGAACGGGAAAAAGCCGACGAGGCGGCGCGAGGATGGGCGACGCGAGGCGCGGTGGTGTGGGTAGAGAAAAAACTCCCGCACGACATGTTCCGGGGGATTCCCGTGGATCAGGTCGAGGATTTGCACAGGCAGAGCGGCGGAAACGTTCTCATCGTCAAGACGGACGGAGCACGGAAGCGGCGCATCAAGGCCCCCCGCGCGGGCGAGCCCATCATTCCGAAAGGCGCGACGCACGGCATCGCCGTACTGGGCCTGAACGCTGTCGGCGAAAAAGCCGGTCCGGGTATCGTCTTCCGTTTTGAGCGATCCTGCGAGATCGGGGGCTTCGTGAAAGGCCAGACCATCGAACCGCGCCACCTCGCCGCCCTGGCCTCGCATCCGGAGAGCTATCCGGGCCGCTTTCCGGCCGGCGTGAAGCGGGTGCTCTACCTCAGCCACTGCACGGGCGCAGAGCGGCTAGCGCAGGCGAGAGAAATCTGGAATGCCGTCCCGTCAGAGACCTACGACTTGATGATTACGGGCGATACCGTGGAGGGAAAATTTTACCGGTTCGGAGATGAAACATGATCGGCGCGAAAAAACTGCGGGAGCGGCTGGAACCCCGCCGCGAGGACATGATCGAAACGCTCCGGCAGGTAGTCGCCATCGACTCGCCCACCTTTCCCGGCACGGGAACAACGAAGGTCGCCTCTCATTTCGAAGAACGCTATCGGGCGCTCGGCGCGGAAGTAAAACGCATCCCCGGATCAAGCGGTACGGGAGATCACCTGACCATCCGCTTCCGGGGAAAAAGGCCAGAGGGGCCGCCGCTCTTTCTGATCGGGCACTGCGACACCGTCTTCCCGGAGGGGACGGCGGCGGAGCGGCCTTTCGCAGTCGAGGGCGACACCGGGCGCGGGCCGGGCGTGGTGGACATGAAAGGCGGGCTCGTGACCTGCTTTTATGCGATGGAAACCCTCCTCGGCGAGGGATTCGACGACTTCGGCATCATCGACATTCTCTACGATACCGACGAGGAGCGCGGGAACCCCTCCTCGCGTCCCCTGATCGAGGAGATGGGAAAATCCGCTGCGGCGGCGCTGATACTCGAACCCGGCCGGGCGGACGGTTCGGTCGTCTCGGCGCGGATGGGGAGTTACTACGGAAACCTCACGATCAAGGGAATCGCGGCCCACGCGGGCGTCGACCCCGATCGGGGCCGTAGCGCGGTGCATGAACTGGCCGAGCAGGTTGTCCGCATCTACCGCCTCACCCGCCCCGGCGGAACGGTCAACGTCACCGGCGTCTCGGGCGGGGAGCGGCCGCACATCGTCGCCGAGAACGCTTCGTGCTTCGTCGAGATCCGCGCATGGCAACAAGGGGTGCTCGACGCGATGCGCGATGAGATGGCCACGCTGATCGAAAGCCCACTCCTCGACGGGACGAGCCTCCACTTCCGGCCCCTCGGCGGGCGGCCCGCCATGGAACGGACCCCGGACACCGACAGGCTGCTTGACCTCGCCGGTAATATCGCCGCCGAGGCCGGGGTAGCGTTTTCTCATACAATTACGGGAGGGGGATCGGACGGGAACTATCTCGCTCCGCATGGAGTGCCCATCCTGGACGGCCTGGGCCCCGTCGGGGGAAATCTCCACACGGCAGAAGAATATATCGAGCTATCCTCGCTCGTTCCGCGTGCCGCCATGCTGGCCGGCCTCATCGAGCGATGCGCAAACGGAATCTGAACGGCCGCGCCCGGCCCCAAATTGCCACTCGTGGAATACCCGACAAATCTCCGGAATGAAAAGCATCCCTCCCAGAGAGAAGGGGCTCTCGAAATCACATCTGAATGGACAAACCCACATCCGAAACCGCGCTAGGTGACAACATCCACCACTTCACCCCGCGCGCCGGACAAATTGTCTCCGCCCAAGTCCCGCGTCACCGAAGGCGCTGATCCTGTCTTCGGAACCTCAGGAGCCGGAGCCTGCTCCACCGCCTGAACGGACTCTATCTCCCTGCCCCCCAGCTCCGCCAGGGGCGCGGCGCTGCCCGAACCCGGCACATTGATCTCAGACGCCAGTTGAGTCTCTTCAAGAAAGGCCCCAATCGACTCACGAATCAACTCCTGCGTATTGGGGTGCTCCTTCACCGCCCGCCTGACCGCAAGCGTCAAGCTGTTCAATTCCCTTTGCTGGTCCTGCGCTTTTTCGGCGGGAGAGCGCTGGCTTTCTCTCGCCGTACTGGGTCCAACCAAAAGCTCCTGCTTGGGCGCTTTCTGTTCGCCCGAAACCGCTCCGGGCCCGCCCACCGTCGAGATCACGGCCTCCTCCGACTTCCGGGAGGCGGCGGGTTCATTCAGATTTTTTTTGCCGACCGATGGGGAAAACTGAACTCTATCAACCATTGCTCACTCCTTTACCGAAATAAATTTTATGCAAAGTTAAATTATTTCGATCCTTTCCCCCTCAAGTTCCAACGTATCCGGACGATAAGCACATCAGGGAAAGCCATGACCATTTCCCACGCTCCGTCCAAAAAAACAAAAGCCGTAAAAACCTCGCTTTCAAATTTTTCAGAAACCTTCTGTTTCTATTCCCTAAAATCTTACGCCAGAAGGTTAATCCCTGATCCTCTGGTACCTCCCAGGCTTTTCAATCCCACGGTCACCAGACTCGCCTGCTCTCTGAATGACAGGCCGCCTCCGCCAACCAGAGTGCCCACTATATTCTGGGCCACCAGTTGCGGCGCCAGCTTTTTCGCCAACTCCAGCCCGCCCTCTTCCTGAATGCGGCTCTGGATGGTCTCCTGCGCGGCCGCCAGCTCACCCAACGACTTGCTGACCCCGGCCAGCAACACCTCCGAAGCCTTGGACAGCCCGGCTCCGCTCCCCAATCCCCGAACCAGCGAAACGTCGGACGAACCGCTTATCGCCAGCTTCCGAGCCAGGTCAAAACCCGATGTGCTTCCCTGAATCGGTGAAACCATGTCATTAATTCCCCTGTTTTCGTTATCATCATTAAAAAACAATGAGCAGGATGACATTAGTCTCTACGGCAGGTTTGAGAGAGACTTGAGAGGGGAATGCGAATTTTTTCGAATTTTTGCGATAAATTTACAAGTTATTAATATTCAATGGTTTAAACCTTGAGCTGCCCTTGGATTATTTGAGTTATTTCAGATGATCCCATGAGCGGGCCTCAAGAGGGACTGTGCTGTCTATCTTTTGGAGGAGCAGGCCTTTCCTCTCTTCCAGAATCTCGCCGATGGGCGTCAGGGTGGTCCCGGAGGCCGTCCGGACGGCCTCCTGAAGGACCGGCACCGCGGACACCGGCGCCGTCAGGAGAAGCTGATAATCCTCCCCGCCATAGAGCGCCCACTCTTCCGGATCTACGTGGGCCAGGGAAGCCAGATCAAGCGCCGAGCGCGAAATCGGAAGCTCATGCTCCCAGATAACGGCCCCCACACCACTCGCCGAACAGATGTGCCTGATGTCCCCGGCAAGCGCGTCACTGATGTCCATCATCGCGGTCGCAAGATGAAGCGACGAGATTACCTTCCCTTCATGAACGCGGGGATGAGGACGAAGCTGGGCAAAAGTCAGAACGGTGTGCGTCTCGTCACTGACCTTTGATTTCAATTCCGGATGATTCAGGAGATAAAGTCCGGCGGCGGCGTCTCCGAGATGACCGGTAACGAGAATTTGATCGCCAACCTTCGCACCGCTTCTCCTGAGGATGTCCTCTCGCTCCATCATCCCGACGACGAAGACATCGATGAAAAATGGCCCTTCCGTCCGTGTGACGTTTCCACCCAAAACGACAACTTCCCAGCTCTCCGCCTTGGCGTTCATTCCCTCATAAATTTCGTCGAGAAAAGCGAGGGGGACATCCCCATGAACGCCGAGCGAGATCAGCGCGAACCGTGGAGTGCCCCCCATCGCGGCCACATCGCTTACATTTACCGCCAGCGCCTTGTGCCCCACGCTGAACCCCGAAACGCCTTCCGACGGAAAGTGGGTTCCCTGAACCTGCACGTCGCACGAAATTACCCAGCACTTCCCGTTGCCCGCCTCGATGATGGCGGCGTCGTCCCCGATTCCCACGACAACGTCCGGATTGTCGGAAGCCCTTAACTTGCTGCGCAGGCGTTCGATCAGGGCGAACTCGCCGAATCCGCCGGCGGTTTCCTGCACGTTGTCCATCAGGCCCGCGCCTCCTCGATTCGTCTTCTGATCTCGCGCGCGGCGGCCTCGGGATCGGGCGCCCCCATCACAGCACTGATGACGGCCACC
Source organism: uncultured Nitrospinota bacterium (assembly GCA_947258645.1). Classification (GTDB taxonomy): domain Bacteria; phylum UBA8248; class UBA8248; order UBA8248; family UBA8248; genus CAMYJL01. The sequence goes on along the minus strand of CAMYJL010000036.1, from coordinate 3,084 downwards.
CCGCGGGCGCCCGCCCGGATCACGGGAGCGAGATTTTCCGCGTCCACCCCGCCGATCCCCACCGCCGGAATCCCGGGGGCCAACTCAAGAAGCCTGGCCAGGCCCTCGGGGCCGATGGGCTCCCGGGCATTCGCCTTGCTGCCGGTCGGATAGACAGGGCCCAGCCCGATGTAATCCGCTCCGTCGGCGGCGGCGCGCCTTGCCCATTCCGGCCTGCCCGCCGAGACGCCAAATCCCAGGCGGCCACCCGCCACTTCTTTCGCACGGGAGAGAGGCAGGTCTTCCTGCCCGAGATGCACGCCCGCTGCACCGCAGGCAAGCGCAATGTCAAGCCGATCGTTCACCGTGAACGCACAGCCCGATCCCTCCAGCGCGGCGCGCAACTCATCCGCCATGCGGAGGAGCGCGGCGCCGCCCATCTCCTTCTCGCGAAGCTGAATCATCGTCGCTCCACCCGCCGCCGCCGCCCGGACGGCATCCGCCATCGGCATCCCTGAAGCGCGGGCGAGCATGCCGCTGTCAGTAATCACAATCAGCGTGGGATCGAGCTTCATCGGCTTCCTGTTTCAAGTCAGAAAAGTGTGGTCCCTGCTCTGTAGAGAAGGATCGGGCAAACCGTCCTGAAGGGAATATTACACCACGTGGCAGGCAGAGGGGGAAATTCCGGGTCGAGGCACCGCTTGCGCTTCCCGCGCTAGGGGAGCCGGGCGGTTTTTTTGATTGATCGGGCGCTGGCGCTCGAGGGCGCCTTGAGGAGCCGCTCAATGAGATCGGTTGCCTTTTTTCCCTCCCAATTGGCCTGGCCGATCGTCCACGCGGCGAGCTGCAGATCGCGGTCCAGCACATATATCGTGGGGACAAACCGCACGTTGTGGGTTCTGCGCACCGAGTACTTCTGATCGTGCAGGACGGGATAGGTCAGCTTCTTTTTCTCGGCCCACAGCTTGACGAAGGACGCCGGGGCCTGATCGATCGACACGGCGAGAACCACCAGCCCCTTGTCCTTGAATTTTTCATACACCCGGGTGAGCTTGGGCATCTCCTCGTTGCAGAGAGGGCACCAGGTCGCAAAGAAAGCCAGAAGCACCAGCTTCCCCTTCACTTCGCTCAATTTCCCTACTTTTCCCTTCAGGCTGGGAAAAGAAAAATCCTTCGGCGGGGTGGCGCCCTTCGGCGCGATGAGCAACTGATTGAAAGTCGGCGCGCTTTTCGCCCCGCCCGCCGTGAAAAGGACGACCCACAATGCCGCAACCAGAATAACGCCCCGGCGTATTGCCAGAAATTTCATTTTGTCCCAATCTCTACGTAATGATGTGATTCGCTAACCAGCCGCTTCGGAGCTATCCATACCCTGATAGAAACAACATCTTCGGGACCATAATATTCTGAATGGCGGAATTCCCCAAATCACCCTGTGTTTTCCCAGCCAAGGAGGTTTAATCAAAATGCGCCAATTCACCCCCGTTTTCGCCCTCATGTTCGCCCTGATATTCGCAGCCGGCATCCATATCGGAGGAGGGACCGCCCTGGCAGGCTCGAACCCCATGTTCAAGACCAAGGCGACTTTTCTGCAGGCCGAAAAAGACCTGACCAAGGCCATCAAGAAAAACAAGATGGGCCTCGTCTCCAAGGCCAGCGCCACACACGGGGCCGCCAAGATCGGCTTCAAGATCAAGGGAAACCGGGTTTTCGGCATTTATCATCCCCGCTTCGCCGTGCGCATGCTCAAGGCAAGCATCCCCGCCGGCATCGAAGCGCCGATTCGTATCTACCTCTACGAAAACGCGGACGGCACCGCGACCATCACCTACAAGAAGCCGACCGACGTCTTTCGCCCCTACGGAAGCGCGGACCTTGACAAAATGGCGGCCGAGCTCGATGGCATCTTCGCCAAAATCGTCCGCGACACCGTGAACCCGTAAGCGGATGGCTATCGCGGCCAAATCCGTTTTCCTCTTCGTACTGGCCGGGCTCGCCGAGATCGGCGGCGGATATTTCGTCTGGCAGTACTGGCGAAACGATGCCTTCTGGGGAATCGGCGCCCTCGGCGCGGTGGCGCTGATCTTCTACGGCATCATTCCCACCTACCAGCCCGCCCACTTCGGCCGCGTCTACGCAGCCTACGGCGGCTGGTTTGTCGTGCTCTCGATTTTTTGGGGCTGGGCGGTGGACCGCATCGAACCGGATCGCTATGACCTGATCGGCGGGGCCATCTGCATCGTCGGGGTCGCCGTGATCATGTACTGGCCCCGCTAGTTCGAGGGAGTCCGATGAAAGCGCGGCCGCATTTCGTCCCTCTCTTTTCTGCCGTGGCGATAGCGTTGTCTCTCCTCTCTTTCACCGCGAATATCGGCGAGGGGACAGCGCCCTGCGCCGCGGACCCCAGGATGGTGGTAGTGCCTGCCGGCCCGTTCCCGATGGGAAGCGATCGGGCCGAGCGCGACTACGGCTACCGCGTCGGAAGCCGGGCCGCCCGGAAATACCGCTGGTACGACAGCTGGGAGCTTCCCCGGAAGCGCGTCCGCCTCCCCCGCTTTTCCATCGGCCGCAACCTCGTCACCCAGCGCCGGTATCAAAACTTCGTCCGCGCTACGGGCCACCGCGCTCCGCACATCTCGCCCGAAGACTACCGGCGGCAGGGCTACCTCGTTCATCCCTACAAGGACGTGAGGCGCTATCTCTGGCGAAATGATCCGGAGACGGGAAAACCCGCCCATCCCCCCGGGCTCGCGGATCATCCCGTCGTCCTCGTCAGCCGGGCCGACGCCGGGGCCTACTGTGCCTGGCGGGGAAAAGGATACCGCCTGCCCACCGAGGCCGAATGGGAAAAAACCGCGCGCGGGACCGACGGGCGCTACTTCCCCTGGGGAAACCAGTTCGACCCGACGCGGCTCAACCATGCCTATCGCCACAAGGGGACAACCCCCGCCGGAACCTTTCCCGGCGGCGCGAGCCCCTACGGCGCGCTCGACATGGCGGGAAACGTCTTCGAGTGGACGTCTACTCCCTTTGCCAAGAATCGGGCCGTGATGAAGGGCGGGGGCTCCTGGGACGACGCCCCTGGCATCACCCGCGCCGCCGCCC
>CAMYJL010000035.1:1061-17666 GCA_947258645.1 uncultured Nitrospinota bacterium | reverse complement strand
TCAAGATAATCTCCCCGCATGAGGATCACCCCGCGTTCCATGGCATTTTCCAACTCACGGACATTTCCTGGCCACGGGTAGTGGATGAGAATATCCATACAGCCGGGGGTAATGCCTGCAATCTTCCGATTATTTTTTTCACCGTACATCTCCAGAAAATGATCTGCCAGAAGCGGAATGTCCTCACGTCTTTCCCTGAGCGACGGAACATGCAGCGAGACCACATTTAATCGGTAATAGAGATCCTCCCGGAAACGGCCCGCCTTAACCTCATCTTCAAGGACCCTGTTGGTGGCGGTCAGCAGCCTGACATTCACCTCAACTAGATCCTGGCCCCCGACCCGTTGCAGTTCATGCTCCTGCAAGACCCTGAGAAGTTTTACCTGCATGGCGGAAGACGTCTCGCCGATCTCATCGAGAAAAAGTGTGCCATTGTCGGCCTGGACAAACTTGCCGTCCTTAACCTGCCAGAACACATACGGGCTTTTGAGCACGTCCCCCTTCTTGTCGAACTGGATGGGGCCGAGAGCCGTTTTCCATTTCCTGGCGCGCAAACTCGCGGCGATCTTCGCTCCCTTGAGGGAACCGGTCTGCTCGATCGACTTGAGGATCATGTTCGCCGCAACGTAGCTGTAAATCGTGTAGGCGCCGACCTCTTTGCCGAAGCGCTTTCGGTGCATTTTGATGACGCTCTGGGCCGCGGGGATCTTGGCCTGGTCGGGCGTGAACGAGAGGTAGCTTCCCTCGGCCGACTTCCCGGCGATCTTATAGAACTCATCGACGAACACGCCGTCGCCGGCCATGAAGGCCGACTTGATCCCCAGCCGCTCGCGCATCTGCTTCACCAGCAGGATGGCCTCGGGGTGGATGCCGCCGAAGTAGACGACCTCGGGGTTTTTCTGTTTCATCGCCGTCAGGACGGGCGTGAAGTCCTTGTCGCCCTGGATGATGCCGCTGTAGAAAACCGGCTTCACACCTTTTTGGCCGAGGAAGCGCCTCGTCTCGTTCGCGAGTCCCTGTCCGTAGGTGGTCTTGTCGTGGAGGATGGCCACACGCTTTTTCTTCAGCTTGTTAACGATGTAGTCGGCCGCCACGGAGCCCTGCTGATCATCGCGTCCGCAGACGCGGAAAACGGTGTTGAAATTCTGCTCGGTGAGCTTGGGGTTGGTCGAGGCGGGCGTGATCTGGACGACCCCCGCCTCCGCGTACACCGTGGACGCCGGGATGGAAACCGAACTGTTGAAGTGGCCGACCACGCCGGCCACGCCGGAGTTGACGAACTTGTGGGCGATGGACACCCCCTCGCGGGGATCGTGCCGGTCGTCCCCCCAGAGAATCTCCACTTTCATCTTCTTGCCCCCAACGGAAACGCCTCCCTTGTTGTTCCATTCAGAGACCGCCAGAAGGGCGCCGTTCTTGAACATCTCACCGAAAGCGGCCTGATCGCCCGTCATGGGAGCGGCGACGCCGATCTTGATGGCCGCGGCTCCCGCCCCCGCGGGGAGCGACAGGAATGCGGCGATAACGAGCATCGGGATCAAACGGGTAATGATGCGGAACATACGGTTCTCCTCCCCTCTCGACTTTCTGCGGACAAAGGCCGGGCCGGAAGAAAATCAAAACCGCGATCTACCTCAGACCGGCAAACTGGAGACCCAGCACTCATAGAAGACATCGTTTCGGGCGGAACTTTCAGAAGGCGGGCGAAATACCGGTAAGATCATACCACGGAGGCCGAGGATGACAAGGAAATCCGGAGGCGAGCCGGGCAAAAAACCCCCGAAATATGCCTCCGCCGGGGAGATTCGGCCTCAGGCGGACTTCACCCGCTCGATATACTCGCCCGACCGTGTGTCTATTTTCAAGACATCGCCTTCGTTCAAAAACAGCGGGACGTTGACCGAAGCGCCCGTTTCGAGTTCGGCCGGCTTGTTGCCGCCCGAAGCCGTGTCGCCCCTCACGCCCGGCTCGGTCTTGGTGATCTTGAGTTCGACAAAAGTGGGCAGCTCAACCGAGATGGCCCGACCGTTGTGAAACAGGATGTCGCAAACGGCTTCTTCCTTAAGCCACCTTGCGTCGTCTCCCAGGCTTTCTTTCGGCAGGGAGGTTTGCTCGTAGTCCGACGTGTCCATGAAGACGAACATGTCCCCGTCCCGGTAGAGGTATTGCATCTCTTTATCGACGATGTCGGGCGCGTCCACCGACTCGCCCGATCGAAAGGTTTTCTCCAGTATCCGGCCCGTCTTCAGGTTCTTCAGTTTCGTCCGGACAAACGCGCCGCCCTTGCCCGGCTTGACGTGCTGAAATTCGACCATCGTATACGGCTCGCCGTCCATCTCGATCTTGAGCCCGTTCCGGAATTCGTTCGTCGAAGGCATACGCCCCAACCTCCCTGCCAAAATGATAACGTTATAAAATCACCAGTTCTTTTGTGATCGTGCGCGTGAGCACTTCCTTCCCTTTTTTTGTCACCAGTACCATATCCTCAATTCGCACGCCGCCCCAGCCCGGCAGGTAAATTCCCGGCTCGACCGTCACCACCATGCCGGGTTCGAGCACATCGTCCACCCCCGGGGCCAGCCGAGGGCCTTCATGGATGTCGAGCCCCACGCCGTGCCCCGTTCCATGGCCGAAATTCTTCCCGTAGCCCGCTTCGGTGATGATTCGCCGGGCGGCGGCGTCCACCGCTTCGCCCGTCACACCCGGCGCCACCGCTTCCACCGCAGCCATCTGGGCCTCCAAAACGATATCGTAAATTTTCCGGCCCTTGCTCGTCGGCTTGCCAAGGGAAAAAACGCGGGTTGTATCCGCATGGTAGCCGTCGACCACCGCGCCGTAGTCGATCGTGATCATATCCCCCCGACGCATTTTCCGATCGGAGGCCACGCCGTGCGGGAGGGCGCCCCGCGGCCCCGAGGCCACGATGATATCGAACGCCGCGCCGGACGCCCCGCGCCGGCGCATGGCCGCTTCGAGCGCGAACGCCACGTCGCTCTCGCGGACACCGGAGCGCATGCTCTTGCCCACCTCGGCGAGCGCCTGCCCGTTCACCTTCGCCCCCTGGCGGAGGAGCCGCACCTCCTTCGAATCTTTCTCCAGGCGGAGGCGCTCGACGCAATCATGAGAGGGCACCAACCGAACACCGCGCGTCTCTTTTTTCAGCCGGCTGTAATAGGAATACGAGAGGTTATCCGCCTCAAAACCCAGCGATTTCACCCGCCTTTTATTGGCCTCGGCGGCGATGCCCAGGACGGGGTGGCGGTACTCGGCGTAGCGGAAGGCCTTGTTCACCTGTCGGGACGCCTGGGCCCGGTAGCGGAAATCCGTGACGAATACAGCCGAGCGCATAGTGACGAGACACCCGCCCGCCGAACCGGTGAACCCGGTCAGATAGCGGACGTTCCGGAGGTCGGTGATTGCCAGAGCGGAGAATCCGGCCTTTCGCATCGAGCGCCGAAGCGCTTTCAGACGAAGGCTCACGCCTTTCCTCCCGGCGGAAACGCCAGGTTCTTCACATCCCGATCAATGGCGGCCCGAAGAGCTGCGGCGTAACCGTACAGGCCCAGCCCGATGATCGAGCCCGCCGCGACGGGGCCGATCATCGACTCGTGGCGGAATTCTTCACGCGTGAGAACATTCGATATGTGAACTTCGTAGACTGGGAGGTCGAGCCCGCCGATGGCGTCGCGAAGCGCGACGCTGGTATGGGTATACCCGCCCGGGTTGAAAACGCAGGCCGCGCATTTGCCGGTGGGCGCGCGGCCTGACTCGGGCGGCTTCACTCCGGCGGCGCGCTGGAGGGCATCCACCAGCTCCCCCTCGATGTTGGACTGAAAACACTCCAGCTCGGCCCCCTCGGCCCGGGCGATGGCCTGGAGCGCCCCTTCCAGATCGGCCAGGGTCGCGCTCCCGTATACCTCCGGCTCCCTCGCCCCGAGGAGGTTCAGGTTCGGACCGTTCATGAGCAGAATTCGCACCGATAAATCCCTTTTAAAACCGCTAAACCCCGGTCAAAACCGGAAAATTCCGACCTAATGGCCGTCCGCGGGTGATGGTAGGCCAGCCTTCCCGAAAGCGTCAACGACGGGGTTATCCGGCGAGCGCGGGCACCCACTGCCCGGGCGGCACCTCGCATCCGGTGGACACTTTGCCGATCCCGTGCATCAGGACGAACTTCGGCCGCCCCTTGCGCGTTTTTTTATCGTGTTCGAGGGCTCGGCGAAGCGCCCGCCTCTCCGGCACTTTTCGCATGGATGTCGGCAGCCCAAACCGCTCTATCAGAGCGATCAGGCGCTCTGCATCTTTTTCCCCGCAATATCCCGCCGCCATGGAGAGCCGGGCCGCGGCCGCCATGCCGATGGCGACAGCTTCGCCGTGATAGAGGCGGTTCGAGTATCCGGTCAGCGCCTCGACGGCGTGGCCCAGCGTGTGCCCGAAATTGAGGGTCTCGCGGAGTCCCGCCTCACGCTCATCCGCTTCGACGACCCGCGCCTTGATCCGGCAGTTGACGGCGACAATGTGCGCCATCGTCCGTGATTCGAGCCGGAGAATCTTCGCGGCGTTCTTCTCGAGAAAAGCGAATAGGCGCGGATCGGCGATGGCCGCGTGTTTTACCACCTCGGCCATCCCGGCCCGGAGATGGCGCCCGGGGAGGGTCTTCAGGGCGCCCAGCTCAGTGAGCACGGCAACGGGCTGGTAAAAAGCGCCAATGAGGTTCTTGCCGGCCTTGTGGTCCACCCCTGTCTTCCCGCCCACCGAGCTGTCCACCTGAGCCAGCTGCGATGTAGGAACCTGAATGTAGGGCAGCCCGCGCATGTTGGTGGCCGCCGCGAACCCGGCGAGATCGCCCACGACCCCGCCACCGAGGGCCACAACGCCGCAGCCACGCTCGATTCGCATGACGGCGAGTTTGTCGAACACCCGCGCCATCTGGTCGAGAGACTTGCTCCGCTCCCCGGCGGGGACAGCGAGCAGACCCGCTTCAACGCCCGCGCGCTCAAGAGACTTCATCGCGCCCGGCCCAAGGAGGGGCAAGACGTTTCTGTCTGTGACGATGAGCGCCCGCCCGCCCGGGAAACATTTCCGGGCCAGGGCGCCGAGCCTGCCGAGGACACCTTTTCCGATCGAGATCGAATAGCTCCGATCCCCAAAATTCACCCGCACGATTTTCATTCGGCCATCACCGCCTGATAGGCCAGACCCGCCCCCACCGCGGCGATGGGGGCGAGACTCTCCACATAATCGGGGTCGAACAAATCGGAGGAGACCTCCACTTTCCGGAAGGGCTGGGCGATCTCGACCGGCAAATCGAGAGAGGCGGCCAGATAGGCCGGCAGCCCCTCCAGATGCACGCCTCCGCCGCTCAGGATCATACGGGAGAGCGTGTCCTCGGGATACACTTTCGAAGCCATCTGCAGCGTACGGCCCAACTCACGCGCGAGGCGCTCCACCTCCGAGCGAATGGCCTCGGACACCGCCCGGGGGCTAGGAGAAGTTCTTGTGCCGAGCTTGATCCCCTCGGCTTCATAGCGAGTAACACCCAGTTGATCCTGTATCGCCTGAGTGACCGACGCGCCCCCGAGCGGAATGTTTCGTGTGAGCAATGTCCGGCTCCCCCGCAGGATATGGACGAGCGTTTCCGAAGCACCGATATCGACCAGCGCCGTCGGATCGCCGTCCTGGGCCTCTCCCGACAAATCAAATGCGCTTTCCATTGCGAGGAGATTGACATCCAGGATACGGGGCTCGAACTTGAGCGCACGGAAGAGGTCCACCATGTCATCGATGAGACTTTTCCGGACGGCGACAACGAGATACTCGTCCATCTCGTTGCCGTCCACTTCAACTTTCCGGAGTCTTCGCCGCCTGAGAAGCGCATCGTCCACCGGATACGGAAGATTCTGATCGGCCTCGATCTGAATGGCCTCCTCGAGCGCCCTTCCCTCCAGACGGGGTACCTGAACCGTCCTGACGATCGCCGTCGGGCCGGATATACCGACCGCCACCCTTTTTTCCTTCACTTTTTCCGCGGCGATCAACTCTTCGAGCGCACGCATGACCTCTTCATGCTCATGCACCTCGCCATCCCCGAAGGCGCCCGGCGACAAGGAGGCCATGCCCAGACGTCCCAGCGACAGCCCGCTTTTGGTCGGCACAAGTTGAACCAGCTTGACAGCATAGCTGCCGATATCAATCGCGAGGGGATAACTTTTTTTACCAAACATGAATGACAGACCCGGGCAGGCGATTTTCTATTGAATTTGGAGCGGAATCCACGTGAACGTTAGCAACATCAAAATGATACACGAATATCCCAAAAAACGCCGCCCTCTTCCCAAGTTTTCCCCCTCATCATAGAGGGGCGGATGCCTCCGGCCGAGAAACAGCGCCACCGCCGCCCAGAGCAGCCAGCCCGGCCACCAGTAAGCCATTCCAATCAATACGACGCCCACCGTGTTCGAGAGGAGGCGGTGCCACCGCCCGAGAAGGGCGTAAACTATGTGCCCCCCATCGAGTTGCCCCGCCGGGATCAGGTTCAGGGAGGTCACGAGAAAACCGCACCAGCCCGCGAAGGCAACCGGATGAAGTAGGATGATCTCGCCCGGCTGCGGCACGCCCAAAACGCTCCATGTGACCGCTTTAAACAACAGCGATTCACCGAGACCGAGCCCCCCTCCCCCGAGCATGACGACCCTCGACATCCACAGGCCAATCAGCGCCGCAGGCAGGGCGACCGCCATGCCCGCCAAAGGGCCCGCCACCGCCACGTCGAGAAGGGCCCTGCGGTTCAGAATCGGGCCCCGAATCCGAATGACGGCGCCGAATGTCCCGAACAACGTCGGCGCGGGTATAAAATACGGGAGGGTCGCCTCAACGCCCCATCTCCGGCTGGCGAAATAGTGACCCAGCTCGTGCGCCCCCAGAATCAGCAGCAAAGTCGCCGAATAGGGGAGACCACGAAGCAGCAGATGGGGATGGAAAAAAACGGCCTCCGGAGATATTCCACGCTGCATCGCCCCGGCCACCAGCGTGGTGAAGCCGGTCAGCAGAAACAGAACAAGGGGAAGATAACGGCTGGCATACGAGGAAGTGGCGTGGTTCCGGCTTCGGCGGCGGCTTGCGGAAGCAGATTCTTGATCGAAAAGGCTCCCCTCGGAATCGGGCCATCCCCCGGATTCATCAGGCGGCCATGAAGGACGGGGCTCCATCGGCGTTCATTCCTCCCGGCGGCGTTCCGGGGAGACTACCGCGCCCCCCCATCCAAAAGCAATTGCACTATTTTCATACTTCCATACATTTTCAACCTTGACACTTCCGACCCCAGTTCCTAGCCTCATAGTGGAGTCGCCTTCCCGATCTCTCCAGCACATGATTCGAGCGGACATGAACCGACGCATTCTCAGATTTCTTAATCCTGTACTTTTGCCTTACCTGCTGCTCGCCATCCTCACAAGCTGTGGTGGCGGAGGCCGGACTACACCCGGCTCTCCATCTTCCGATTATTTCAAGAAAGTTCCGGCCTACCGGGGCGATTCCTCAAAGCCGATTCCGGGCAAGCCATATTCAAAATTCGCACGCCCCATTCCAGCCCGCCGGGGTAAATGGAGCGCACCGCCCCCTGCCCAGCCCGATCGATCGCGCACAGAACTCACAGCCCGGCTTCGCTCCGACCCCAACGGACCCCAGACCGACCGCGTCCTTTTCGATCTGGCGCGCTACGAATTCGCCGAGAAAAATTTCGCCCAGACGGTCAATACGCTCCGGGAGATGCGCAAACGATATCCCCTTTCGCCTCTTTACGACGAGAGCGAATTTTTCCTCGGCCTCGCCCTGCAGGCCGACGGGAAATACAAAGACGCCTGGCTGCCCCTTCGCGGCAGCCTCAGCCGGGAGCAGAAGCCGCAGCGAAGAGCCCTACTTCAGGCCGCGCTCGGAGAAGTATACGAAGCGCGCGAAGATTATTTTGCCGCGCTCAATTCATACGGCGACGCGCTCGCTGCTTTCCCCGCCATCGAGGGCGCCCCTCTTCTTCTCGCGCGGACGCTCGCCCTCGCCAGGATGAAACTGGCTACCCACCAGACGCAAAGCGCGGCCAGGAAGTTCCGGAATAGTCCAGCCGGCCCGATCCTTCGTCTTGAATTCGCGCGCCGCGCCGCGACCGAAAACCGGCCCCAGACCGCCCTCGCCGCGGTGAGGCGGTTTCTCAGCGATTACCCCGACCACGCCGATCGCGAAATCGCTCAAGAGTTGGAAAATCAGCTTCGCAAACAGCTTGCCGTGAAGACGGGAAAGGTTGGCGTTCTCCTCCCGCTCTCGGGACCCACCGCGGCGGCGGGTGAGCAGATATACCAGGGCGTCCAGCTCGCACTCCGACACGCCCTGGAAAAATTTCCCACGCTTCGCCTGGAGCTCGCCGTCCGCGACACCCGGAGCAACCCCCAGAGTCCGGGGCTCGCTGCGGAAAAAGCGGGTGAACTGATCGAAAACGAAAACGCCGTTGCCCTCATCGGACCCTTCTGGGGCGTTGCAACACAGGCTGCGGCCGCCATCGCGGACGGCAAGGGAACTCCGCTCCTCACGCCCTTCTCCATCAGAATGAAGATGACCGGGAGCAGCCCGATGGTGTTCCGGAATTCGCTGACCAATCGCCTGCAGAGCCAGGCGATCGCCGTTTATGCGATCCAGCAGCTGGGGCTGCAGCAATTCGCTATTCTGTATCCCGAGGATCGGGACGGAAAAGAACTCGCCCGCAAATTCACAGAAGATGTGGAAAGGCTAGGCGGCACCGTCGTGAAAACGGTTCCTTTCCCTCCGGACGCCAACGACTTCGGCGCCCAGATGCGCGCCTTGGGTGGCCTCGACGACTCTCAATTCAGAAGAAAGAAAACTGCCCTGGGCATTCCCAAAGAAGAATCCTACGAACTCGAGCTTCCTTTCGAGGCGATTTTTGTCCCCGCCTACCACGACAAAGCCGTCCTGATCGCTCCGCAGGTTCCCTTCTACAACATGCGGGGGATCAAGCTTCTTGGCGGGCGAGGATGGAACAACCAGAAACTTATCAAATACGGCGAGAAATACGTGGAGGGGGCCTACTTTGTGGACGGATTTTTTGCCGATTCCGAAGAGCCGCGGGTGGCGCACTTTGTCAAGGAATTCCGCCGCCTGTTCGGAAGCAAACCCACCATCTTTGCCGCGCTCGGCTACGACTCGGCGATGATGGTGTTTTCGGGTCTCGCGCAAGGGGCGAACACCAGGGAATCCATGCGGGCCTATCTCAGCCGATTGAGCGGTTTCGAGGGGGTCATGGGGCTGACCGACATGGGGCCCAACGGCGACGCCAGGCGGCAGCTTTTCGTTCTCACCGTCAAGAGGAGGCGCATCCGCCACCTTCAAATGGTCACGCCCCACCGCGTACTCGATGCAAGCACAGGCGGGCCGCCGGGCGACGGCGCGCCGGCGACCAGGATATCGGGCGCCTCCCGGTAGATTTCAGGGCGTTCTCCGCGCTCCGGCGAGCGAATTTCCCACACAACCGTTGGGGATATTTCTTCAGGCGCTATGAGCCCGGCGACCCGGCGCGGAAGGGATCGAGCGCCGGGCGCGACCTGGGCGGCATGGGCGCCGGCGCCACAGGAGACGGCGGCCCCGGTGTTTCCGCCTCATTTCTCTCTGTATCCGCCCCGGCACTCTCCCCGTTTTCTGCTCCGGCGCTACCCTGAAATATGTTCGCCAAGCCCTTCTGATCCGTTTGAACGTCGGTAACGCTCGAAGGTTCGGTCCCGGCGATGAAGGCCTGGACGGCCGAGCCGGGCGTGTCGGGGGAAACGCGCACGCCTGTTTTCGGGTCGATGGAGATCATCTGAATTTTGTCAGGACGCTCGAAATCGACCGGCGGGAGTCCTTCGTGAATCTGCCCCGCGATATTCATCCATATCGGCAGAGCGGCCTTCGAGCCAGTTTCGCTTCTGCCAAGAGTCGTCTTATCGTCCATTCCCACCCACACACCAGCAGCGTATAGCGGCGTGACCCCTATGAACCAGGCGTCCTGATAATCATTCGTCGTCCCCGTTTTCCCGGCGATGGGACGCTTCAGCTTCCGGGCTTTCCTCGCTGTTCCCCACTCGGCTACGTTCTTCAGGAGACTGACGAGAAGATACGCCTCTTCGGGAGGAACCGCCTGTCTCACACCCGGGGAGGCGCGCCAGATAACGGCACCGGCGGCGTTTTCAACGCGGGTGATGATGTGCGACTCCACATGGCTGCCCTGATTCGCCAGAGCGCCGTACATGGATGTGATCTCGAGGAGTGACACGCCGCTCGAACCCAGTGCGATGGAGAGATTGGTTTTCAGGGAAGATCGTATTCCCAGATCACGCGCGCGTTTGATCACCTTTTTCACCCCGATGGCGTTCGCCAGCTTGACGGTGATCACGTTGCGCGATCGGGCCAGCGCCTCCCGCAGCGTCGTCGGCCCGAAAAACCTGTTTTCAAAGTTCATCGGCTTCCAGTATCCCGAAGGCCCCCCGCTCGGGAAAATGATCGGAGCGTCCATGACGATATCGGAAGGCGTCCACCCCTCGCTGATAGCGGCCGAGTAGGTAACCGGCTTGAAGGCGGATCCGGGCGGGCGGATCGCCTGATAGGCACGGTTGAACTGGCTCCGCTCAAAATCAAACCCGCCTACCATTGCCCGTATCGCGCCGCTTTTCGGGTCCGTCACCACGGCCGCGGCCTGAACCTCCGGCTCCTGCACCAGCGTCACCGGAAGGTTCTCGGGAGGGACGCCCTCTTTCTTTGCCCCTCCTGGCTTATCCTCTGGCCCTATCGGTTCGACGAGGATGACGTCTCCCCGCCGAAGGATGGTCATGAGACTCCTTAGCTTTTCCCCCTGCCCGCTCCGCCGGGGATCGAACGGCCGCGCCCATTCGGCGTCCTGCAGCCGGAGAACGGCGGTCCCGTTTTTGAGGCGAAGTGCCGCTTTTGCCCTGCCCACGCGGAAGACGACAGCGGGAACCCATTTCCCTGTGCGAAACTCCTGTCTTCGCTCCCTTTCCCCCATGATGCGGGACACCACCTGCCAGATTTTCTCGTCCGGCCACCTGAGATCGACCGACCCGATCGCCCCCCGGTATCCCCGGCGCCGATCCACCGCCAGGATCCCTTGGCGAACGGCGCGGGTGGCCAAGCGTTGCATGTCGCGGTTGATGTTCGTGTATACCTTGAGCCCCCCGCGATAAAGCCGGGAGGAGCCGAACAGTCCCTCCAGCCTCCGGCGGACGTACTCGACGGCGTAGCCGGTCTCCCCGCTTCCTTCGAATTGCTTCACCAGCCGAATAGGCTGGGATTCCGCCTGGGCCCATTCGTCGGGCGTAATGTAGCTTTCGTCGATCATGCGGCGGAGGACGTGCGCCCGGCGCCGGAGCGCCCGATTGTAGGATTTGAACGGGCTGTAGTTCGAGGGCGCGCGGGGAAGCCCGGCCAGTAGGGCGGCCTCGGCGAGCGTGAGATCGCGGGCGTTTTTCCCGAAATAGACGCGCGAGGCCGCTTCGATTCCGTAGGCGCCGTTGCCGAAATAAATCTGGTTCAGGTAGAGGCTCAGGATCTCCCGCTTGCTGAACGTCCGCTCGATCCGGACGGCGAGAATGGCTTCGCGAATCTTGCGGTCGAGGCTCCGTCGGGGGGTGAGGAACAGAGTCTTGGCCAGCTGCTGCGTAATCGTGCTACCGCCCTGCACGACCCCTCCCCCGATGATGTTTTTCAGCGCCGCCCGGACAACGCCGATCAGGTCGATGCCCGGGTGCTCCTCGAAGCGGGCGTCCTCGGTCGCGAGAATCGCCTGAATGACCACGTCGGGCACTTCCTCGAGCTTCACCAGAAACCGGCGCTCGACGTAAAACTCGCGAATCAGAGTCCCGTCATGGCCAAAGACACGGGTGACGAGGCTGGGCTTGTAGTTCCGAAGCTCACCGACATCGGGAAGCTCGGTGGCGACCTGCTGGTAGTAGTAAATTCCGAGACCGGCCGCGCCGACGGAGCCGATGGCGGCGACCAGCAGGACAAACCCCAGCGAAAACCGCATGAGACGCCAAAGAGCCCGAAACGCGCGCCTCATCAGCCCCGGAGAGCGCCTCGCGCGCCTCGGGCGGGGCTGTCTCTGTCTCTTCCCCCTCGGAGGCATCTCCCGGGGAGCCCGATGAGCTCTCGGCGAAGACGCACCGAGACCCTGCAAACGGCCATGAGCCGCAGAGGGTTGTTTGCCTGTTTTCGGCCGTTGAGGGCGTCGGGCCATCGGGTCTTCCGTCCTAGGAGTGGTGCGATTCCAAGAGCACGAGAAAACAAGGCGGGCGATTTTTTATCAGACCTGCACCGAACCGCCGGAGATGTTAAACGCCTGCCCGGTAACACCGCGGGCATCGTCGCTCGCGAGGTAGGTCGACATGGCCGCTACCTCCTCCGGCTCCAGAAAGCGCTTCATCGGAATTCCCTGGCGGAACATCTCCATCGTTTCGTCTTCATCGCGGCCGTCTCCGGCATAGCGGACGAACTCGCTCCGCGCGTCCGTAATCATCTGCGTTTCCACGAATCCCGGACAGATGGCATTCACCGTCACCCCGCGATCGGCCACCTCGAGGGCGACCGAGCGAACGAAACCGATCACGCCGTGCTTGGCCGCGTGGTAGGCGCTGCGGTTCGCCCCGCCCAGTTTTCCCGACACCGAGCTGATCGCGATGATGCGACCCCAGCCGCGCACGGCCATGGGCCCAACCGCGGTACGAACCGCCCAGAAAACGCTGCTCAAATTGACGCGAATCGCCGCGTCCCACATCTTATCGCTCACCTCCGTCACGGGCGCGTGTTCCATCATCCCGGCATTGGCGACCAGAACGTCAATTCCACCCAGGAGCGATTCGACATCCTTTATCACTTTTTCGATCTCTCCGGGAGCACCCACGTCGCACCTCAGGGCCGCTCCCTTTCTCCCCAAACGCTCGACCTCGGCGGCAACAGCCTCTATCTCGGAATCCGTCCGGGCGGCAACGGCAACATCAGCCCCTTCGCCCGCGAACGCCAGCGCGATCGCGCGGCCGATTCCGCGTCCTCCACCGGTGACAAGCGCCCGCTTCCCCTCAAGCCGCATGAACATCTCCCTTGAGAGCAAACCCTTTCCCACCGTTCGAAATCGCCCGGTCAAAAAACACCGCGACGGACGCCATGACATCGTCGATCAATACGAGCCGGTTGACCGCCTCCCGAAAGGCCGCGCTGCCCAAAATGCCTTTCGTGTAGGCGGCCAGATGTTTCCTGCCGTGGAGGATGGCCTGGCGCTCGCCCAGCAGATCTTCCAGCCCGCGCAGATGGCTCAACGCAACATCTCTTTTGTCTTTCAGGGTCGGCGGCGGAAGGAGTTCCCCTGTTCTCAGCCAATGAGTCAGCCGTGAAAATATCCAGGGATTTCCGATGGCACCGCGCCCGATCATGAGCCCGTCCACGCCCGTCCGCTCGATCATGCGGATGGCGTCTTGTGGCGTCCGGATACTTCCGTTTCCGAGGACGGGCACGGAAACCCTTTGTTTTATAAGGGCGATCGTATCAATATCCACACCGCCCGAGAAGAACGCCTGGCGCGTGCGCCCGTGGACCGTGATGGCGGCGGCCCCGGCGTCTTCGACCGTCCGCGCAAAACGCTCGGCATCGCCCTTGCCTACGGTATCCCAACCGGTGCGCATCTTGATCGTCACGGGTGTCTTGACGGAGCGCACCATGGAGGCAACCACCGCGCCGGCGCGGTCCGGATCGCAGAGAAGGGCCGAGCCCGCCTGATTTTTCGTGATTTTCTTGACGGGACATCCGCAGTTCAAATCAATGATGTCGGCCCCGGCCTCTTCGACCAGCGCCGCCGCCTCGCCCATCTGGGCCGGGTCGGCACCGAAGAGCTGGATCGAGACGGGCTTTTCGGCCGCTTCGTTCTGCATGAGACGGTAGGTTTTCTCATGCCGGCGGACAAGGGCCTGGCTGCTCACCATCTCGGTGGCGACCATCCCCGCGCCGTGTTCCGACACCAGCCGCCGGAAGGGAAGATTCGTATAACCGGCCATGGGCGCCATGACGAGACGGCTTCGAAGACGCACCCCTCCGATAGCGAAGGGCGTGTCGAACCCGGGGGGCGGGGCCGGAACCTCCTCCAGAATCTCTTCTTTCTCCGAGGGACCCGCCTCGTCAGACCGCATCGCCCATTCCTTCTTTTCGATTCACCCGAGGTATCATCCGCATCTACAACTCCCACGCCGGGTCGGCGTCGATTTCCAGGAAATCACGATAGGCATCGGCGCCATTCTTCCGCAGGGCGTATCCGCCCGCGCAGGCGATCATCGCCGCGTTATCCGTACAGTATCTCCGGGCCGGGAGGTGGAGCGACCACCCCGACGCCTCCGAGCGCTCCCGCAGGCGCTCGCTAAGCAGGCTGTTGGCCGCCACCCCTCCGCTGAGCGAAACGGCAGGAAGGTTTTCGGCCCTCGCGGTCCAATCCACTTTTTCGGTCATGACCTCGACCGCGGCTTCCTGAAAACCCGCGGCCACCGAGAGAACTGCCTCCCGGGGAAGTTTCTGGGGACGGGCCCAGGGAGGAAGCGAGGAGTCGCTCCGGTAATAGGCATTTTCTTTTAAGTAATTTAAAACGGCTGTTTTCAAACCACTAAAGCTAAATTGATAAGGTCGATCCTTAAGAAAAGGCCTGGGCAATTCGAGCGGTTCCACCCCGGGAGCTCTCCCGGAGCGGAACTCTCCATGGAGGCGGTCCACCGTGGCGCCGCCCGGATAGCCCAGGCCCATCGAGGCCGCAATCTTGTCATATGCCTCGCCCACGGCGTCGTCCAGCGTTCCACCCAGGTGCCTCACTTCATCGTGCCCCTCCACCCGGTAGAGATCCGTATGCCCGCCCGAGGCGACAAAAGCAAGATGGGGAAATGGGGGCGGTCCCCCGGAGGCGCCCGGAGCGGCTTCCCCTCCGTTGCTCGGCAAAGGATTATCGAGATAAAGCGAGTGAATGTGGCCATTCAGATGATTGACTCCAATCAGAGGGAGATCCCGCGCCCAGGAGACGGCTTTCGCCGCCGAGAGGCCGACGAGCAGGGAGACGACCAGTCCCGGCCCCCGGGTGACGGCCACGCCGTCGATATCGTCCAGGCCCAAGGAGGCGTCTTTCAGCCCGGCCTGTATCACGGGATCTATCAGCTCCACATGGCGGCGCGAGGCCAGCTCGGGCACGACTCCGCCAAACCGGCTGTGGATGTCCTCCTGGGAGGCCACCACGTTGGAAAGAACGCGCGGCGGCGCACCCACCCCGTTTCCATCCTCAAAAAAGAGGACGGCGGCCGCCGTCTCATCACAACTCGACTCAATCCCCAAAACGTACAACTCTTCCCCCTTGAGTTTGAACCCTCTCGGAGATTCTACTATGGATACGCGCCCTCTCCGAATGATTCATTGACTGAGACGGGACAACGGCCACAAGAACAGGGTGAGAAGACATCCACCACTGCCGGAAGCCCGGCAAACCTCTTCTCGAAGGCCTTTTCCGACGGCTCTCGATGAGCCGCAATTTCCCCCTTCCGCACTCTCATCCCCCCGACGGGAGGCGGGAATCCGGATAACCGGGTATAATTGCTTTTATTATTTCACTCTTCCCGCCCAATTCAAAAAAACCGGAGCTGGCCCAGCCTGTGGAGCCGCGAGCAGCAACGCCGGAATTTGAGAGGGAACAAGAGAGCTTCAGGTTGACCGGAGGGAGACATGACGCTGATGAGATGCCCGGAGTGCCGGGGGCAGGTGAGCTCGCGGGCGGGGTCGTGTCCTCATTGCGGATACCCCATCGGGGGTGAGCATGACGGCAATGATCGATTGTCCCGCGTCTCCATCCTGGTCATTTTGGTCTTTTTCCTCGCCATCGCGGCCACATGGGGTACAATATTTTTCCCGGGGGCGCTGGCGGCGACTCTTGAAGGGTTGGCCAACCTGGTAATCGCTTTAGCGGACCTCTTGCAGTAACAACCCAATTTCTGACACGACCGCCCATACATGATCCTGCGGCATCTAATTAAGACGCCGGGAGGGGGAACTGGACATGGAGTATTTCGCTGGCTATCTGAACGGCACGGGGAACTTTCTGGGCTTCGCGGGAGGCGCGGCGATCGCGATTACCCTGTTCGCACTTATTTTACTCGCGCTGCGCGAATTTTTCTGCTGGTACTGGAAGATCAACCAGATGGTGGCCATCCTGGAAAGTATCGATCACTCCCTGCTCCGTTCCACGAAACGGCTGAAGATGATCGAAAGATCGCTGGACTCTCAGGCAGATCGCACGGAGGAAGAGCCGGAGCCTGTGTTGTGGCCACCCATGCTCGGCTCTGAAGGCGGAAAATTCGAAGGGTAATCCGGCCCAAAATTTCGGAACCGAACGCAACATCCAATACCGCCCACCCCGACCGGCGGCAGGAAAACCCGCGCCGCCGGCTTCCAACCGTATCGAAGAGAAGAGAACCCCTTCGCCCCGGAAACGGTTTTTCGATCGCAATTTCCCGTTCACAAACTCAAAATCTGCCGCGTCCG
>CAMYJL010000035.1:0-1027 GCA_947258645.1 uncultured Nitrospinota bacterium | reverse complement strand
CCGCGTCCGGAAAAAGGAGCGAATCCTGGCGAGACTACGCTCCAGTGCTCCCTCCTTTTCCGGCTTGGAGGTGTTTCTTCAGGTAATCGATGGCGCTTTCCAGCTGAATATCTTTCTCGTCTTTCTTGGGCACGCCCGGCGCTCTGGACCGAGGCGCGTCGAGCGTGGGCTCGCCCGGTTTGACTCCCTTGACTTCATCCTCGCTGAGAATGTGCCCCGGAAGATCCTTTTCCCGAATGAAGCGGCGGCTCTTTGAGGCATCGGCGACAGCGGAGACGGCGACGTCGGGCACGATGCCTTTCCCCTGGATGCGCCGCCCATCCGGCGTGTAGTAAAGCGCGGTGGTCAGCCTGAGTCCGGATCCATCGGTCAGGGGAACGATCGTCTGAACCGATCCTTTGCCAAAGGTTTTCTCCCCCATGATGGTGGCCCGTTTCAAATCCTGAAAAGCGCCCGCCACAATCTCCGATGCGCTCGCACTCGCCGGGTTGACGAGGATGACCAGGGGAAAAGCGTACTCCCCCCCGCTCTCGGTGGAGGTGTAGCGGCTCTGCTGGTTGTCCATCCGCCCCTTGGTGTAAACGATCAGCTTGCCCGGATCCAGGAACAGGTCGGATACGCCAATCGCCTGAGAGAGCAAACCGCCGGGGTTATTCCGAAGGTCGATCACGAGCCCCCGCACATCTTTTTCCCGGAGCTTCTCGACAGCCTTGCGGACTTCGATGGTCGTTGTGGACTGGAAGCTGCGGACCCTGACATATCCGATGTTGTCGCGGAGCATGCGGCTGCGGACGCTCTTGATCCGGATAATTTCACGCGTGATGGTCACTTTCAGGAGCTTGGGCTCGCCCTTTCGCCGGACGGTGATGGTCACTTTCGAGCCCGGTTTCCCCCGGAGCATTCGGACCACCTCCACAATGCTCAGGTCTTTCGTGCTCTTGTCCTCGACCTCGAGGATCTGATCTCCGGGCTTCATCCCCTCCCGGTAGGCGGGCGTATCTTCGATGGGTGTCACCACGGTGAGGAT
>CAMYJL010000034.1 GCA_947258645.1 uncultured Nitrospinota bacterium | reverse complement strand
TGGAAAGTGTTGAATCCGATTCGGGAGAGACCGTCGTCAGGGATAAGGCGCGTCCGACCGGATTCAGGAAGTTTCGGCCGAATCTTCCCGCCTGCTGAGATTGCTGGGCCGGCCGTCGGCGTTCAGGGTGAGGCCGCCGTTCCCGGCGGCTTCCTGGAGCCGCCGCCATTCGTCGTGGTAGGCGCGGGTGTGGCCCCTGAAATGGGGGATGACGTAGCGGGCGAAGAGTTCGAGAGATTTTCGGATCTTCTCCGTGGAAGTCCACTCGTGGGTGGTGAGCATGAGCCCGCCGAAGCCGCCCGTCTCGGCTTGCATGCGCTCGATGTGGGCGATGGCGTCGTCGGGGGTGCCGATGATCCAGTCGCGCCGGTCGGCGGCGGAGCGCGGTGTGATCTCTCCCTCGGGCTGGCCGGGGTAGGCCTCGTAGGCGAACCGGAGGCCGATGGAGAGGAAGTACTCGGTCTCGCGCGCGATGCCCTTCTCGACGTCGGCCCACGCCTCCTCCCGGCTCTCGGCGAGGTAGACGCTGGTGGCGATGCGCCAGTTGTCGCGCGAGGTCCGGGCGCCGCCCTTCCGGGCGGCGGCCTCGACGATGGGCCACTGCTCGGCGTGGGGCGGGTATTTTCCCTTATTTTTTCCGGCCATCGACATGAGGATCATGCCGTATTTTCCGGCGAGCTCGAGGCTGCCGGGGCTTCCGGCGGAGGCGATGGCGAGGGGCAGGCGGGGCTTCTGGTAGGAGGGAAGCTGGAGGCGCATGCCCCGGAACTGCCAGAACCGGCCCTGGTAGTCGATGGGCGCCTCGGCCTCGAGGAGGCGGACGATGATGTCCACCGACTCGGCCAACATGGGGTAGAGCTTCTCGTTGGGCAGGCCGAAGAGTTTCTTGTCGGTGATGAGGTTGCTGGGCCCCACTCCCAAAATGGCGCGGCCTCGCGTGAGGTGATCGAGAAAGGTCATCCGCTCGGCGACGTGGAAGGGGTGATGAAAGGGGAGATTGACGACCGAGGTGCCGAGGCGGATGCGGTGGGCATGGGCGGCCGCCTTGGCGAGCGCCATCTCCGGCACGGGCATGGTCTCCCAGCCGCCCGAGTGGTGCTCCCCGATGAAAAACTCGTCGTAGTCGAGCTCATCGGCGAGATGGATCAGGGAAATGTCCCGGTCGAAGGCCAGCGCCGGATTCTCCGAGGGATGATGAATCGGCATCATGAAAAAGGAGAATTTCAAGGCTCAGCCTTTCACGATGATGTTGACCAGACGGCCCGGCACGACGATGTGCTTGACGATCGTTTTACCGTCAATGTAGCTTGCCGCGACCTCCTCGGCTTTTTGGATCAGCTCTTCCTTTTCGGCCTCGGGAAGGGCCATGAACATCCGGCGCGTCTTGCCGTTGATTTGGACGGCGAATTCCTTTTCCTCGGCGGCGATGGCGCTTGGGTCGAACTCGGGCCAGCCTTCGCGAAAGATGCTCTCCTTCCCCGAGCCGAACGCGTCCCAGAGCTCTTCGGCGACGTGCGGGGCCATCGGGGCGATCGAGAGCAGGATGATCTCCGCCGCCTCGCGCTGAACGGCGGCCTCGGCGGCTTCCTCGGCGCGCAGCGAGGTCGACAGCTCCATGATGCGCGCAATGGCAGTGTTGAACGAGAACGATCGCTCGTATACCTCGCTCACCTGCTGGAGGGTGTAGTGGGCGTCGCGGCGGAGCTTCTTCCCGGACGCGGAGAGCGAGGAGGCGTCGCCCGAGAACGGCTCGGCGCTCTTCCAGCTGTCCAGCCGCTCCCGGAAGGTGCCCCAGAGACGCTGGAGGAAGCGGTGGACGCCGATGAGGCCGTCGTCGCGCCACTCCTTGTCGCGCTCGGGCGGCCCGATGAAGAGGGTGTAGAGCCTGCCCGCGTCCGCGCCGAAGCGGCCCGTGCACTCCTCGATGGAGACGCCGTTCATCTTGCTCTTGCTCATGACGGCCATGTCGCCGACCACCCTGTCGCCCGTTTTGTAGCGGCTTCCCTCGGGGCCATTCTTCGTGACGAGGAGCTTCTCTTCGTCCACGTCCCGGTAGGGCACCCAGACGTTCCCTTGCGCGCCGGAGACGCGGTAGGCCGTGCGGCAGACCATCCCCTGGGTGAAGAGGTTCTCGAAGGGCTCCTCGAAGGAGACGAGACCCATGTCATGGAGGACCTTGGTGAAAAAGCGCGAATAGAGAAGGTGCATGACGGCGTGTTCCGCGCCGCCGATGTATTGGGTGACAGGGAGCCACTTGTTGACGTGGGCCGAATCGAAAGCGGCGTTTTCGTTTTTCGAGGAGACGAAGCGAAGGTAGTACCAAGACGAGTCCACGAAGGTGTCCATCGTGTCCGTCTCACGGCGGGCGGGCCTGCCGGTACGTGGGCTGACGACGTTCACGAAATCGGCGCTCTGGGCCAGCGGGTTCCCACCCCGCCCGGTGAACTCGACATCGCGTGGATGCACGACGGGAAGTTGATCGTCTGGCACGGGGGTGATCGATTCGTCTTCCTCGTAGATGACCGGGATGGGGACGCCCCAGTACCTCTGGCGAGAGATGAGCCAGTCGCGAAGGCGCCAGTTGACCGTCCGGTCCCCGAAGCCCTGCTCCTTGAAGTAACCGATCATCCTCGTGTAGGCCTCGCGGTTGGGCTGGCCATCGAAGGGCCCCGAGTCCTGCATGACGCCGTCATCGATGTAGGCCTCGGTCATGGTGGCGCCGTCGAGTCCGCCGTCGGGATGCTGGATGACCACCTTCACCGGGATGCCGTACTTGCGGGCGAAGAGGAAGTCGCGCTGATCGTGCGCGGGGACGCCCATGACGATGCCCGTCCCGTATTCCATGAGGGCATAGTCGGCGACCAGCAGCCGCACACGATCACCGTTCAAGGGATTGATGACGAAGTGGCCGGTATCGATGCCCGTCTTTTCTTTTTCCTCGCTCATTCGATCGGCCGTGCTCTGGGCCTGCATGGCGGCGACGGCAGCGCGAATTTCGTCGGCCTTGGGATTGCCGTCCAGGAGCTTTTCGATCAGGGGATGCTCGGGAGCGCACACCATGAAAGTAACGCCGTACACCGTGTCGGGCCGGGTGGTGAAGACGGAGAGTACCTCGCCCGTCGCTTCCAGCTTGAAGTCGATGCGCGCGCCCTCGCTGCGGCCGATCCAGTTGCGCTGCTGTTGCTTAACGTGCTCGGGCCAGCCGCTCAGCCCGTCGAGATCGTCGAGGAGGCGCTGGGCGTAATCGGTGATCTTGAGAAACCACTGGCTGAGCCAGCGTTTTTCAACCGTCGCGCCGCTCCGCCAGGCGATGCCGTCGTGTATCTGTTCGTTCGCGAGGACGGTCTCATCCACCGGATCCCAGTTAACGAGGGATTCTTTCTTGAAGGCGAGACCACGCTCGTACATCTGGAGGAAGATCCACTGCGTCCAGCGATAGTAGCCAGGATGTGCGGTCGAGAGTTCCCGCCGCCAGTCATAAGCGAGGCCCGCAAGGCGGAGCTGGCGGCGCATGTTGTCGATGTTCCGATCGGTCCAGGTGGCGGGGTGGCTGCCCGCCTGGATGGCAGCGTTTTCTGCCGGAAGGCCGAGGGCGTCCCAGCCCATCGGGTGGAGGACGGCGTAGCCGCGCATGGTGCGGTAGCGGCTGATGGCATCCCCCATCGTATAGTTGCAGGCGTGGCCCATGTGGAGGTCACCCGAGGGATAGGGGAACATCATCAGGCAGTAGTAGGTGGGCATTCCGCCGGGGTCGTCAGGCGCCTGGAAGATACCTTTGCACTCCCAGAGTTCCTGCCAACGGTTTTCGTAGGTATTCGGGTCGTATTCGCCGAGCATATTTTCCCTCAGTGGTTCTTCCATCGCGATAGCCCGGAATCTTCAGCGAGCGCGCCCGGCACGTCAAGGCAATGGGGGCAATCCGGGACTGGACTCTCCTCCGCGCTACAACGAGATCGACGGCCCCTCCCCCGCCGGGGAGGCTTCGGCCCGGAGCTTTGCCACCAGATCCGGAGGGATCCGCCCGGGGCGACCAGCGGCGTCCGTCCGGGCATGGACGGTGAAGCCCTCTACGAACACCCTGCTCTCCTGTTCCGCCCGGTAGTCGATTCGAACGCGCGCGCCGGCAGGCTCGCGTATCCAGCCGGTGACTTTCACTTCTCCATCGTAGCGGGCGCCCTCCTTGTAGCGGCAGCCGCTTTCGAGGACGGGGAAGAAGGTGCCCCCCTGCTCCAGTTCTGCGTAGGGCATCCCCATCTTCCGGAAATACTCGGTCCGAAGGTGCTCGAACCAGACGAAATACACCGAATGATGGACGACGCCCATCTGATCGGTCTCGGCGTAGCGGACGCGGATATCGACGCTGAGAGGCACGGTAGAGTTCCTTTGCTTACCGGAAAAACATCAGGCGAGAAAGTAGCGGGCGATGTTGAAGTAGATCAGGACCGAAACGAGGTCCACGCTCGATGTCAGGAAGGGCCCCGTCATCAGGGCCGGGTCGAGCCGCAGAGAATGAAGGAGGAGCGGCATGGCGGTGGCCGCCGTGGCGGAGAACGTCATCGCGGCGAAGATAGCCATGCCAACGATGAGGCCCAGATGCGCAACCGAGGGGTACTGATAGATCGCGAGCAAGAAGACCATCAACCCAAAGCAGAGGCCAAGCATCAGGCCAACGGCGATCTGCTTCGCCATGACGCGAAACCAAGCCTTCGGATCGACTTTTCCGGTCGCCAGACCGCGGATCATGATGACCACGCTCTGGGAGCCAATGTTTCCGGCGGTTCCATTGATGACGGGGATAAAAGCCGCCAGCGCGACGACCTTGCTGAGCTCGGACGAAAACTGCGAAATCAGGAATGCAGCGGCAAGGCTCCCCACCCAACTAATCAAAAGCCAAGGGAGCCGGACCCAAGCCAGCCGCAGGGCCGGAAGCGAGGTGATCTCCTCGGCGTGGTGGGTACCGGCCATCTTGAGGATGTCTTCGGTGGCCTCTTCCCGAAGGACGTCGATCACGTCATCCACGGTGACGATTCCGACAAGGACGTTGTCCACATCGATCACCGGGATGGCCAGGATGTTGTAGCGCGAGACCATCCTCGCGACATCTTCCTGGTCGGCGTGGACGCTTACACTCCAGACGTTGGCCGTCATGATCTCGGAGAGATTTTTTCTCTGATCCGCCAGGAGAAGCTGCCGGAGGCTGATGACGCCTCTGACTTTTTGATTTTCATCGACAACGTAGACGTAAAACACATACTCGACCTCGCTCGCCTTACGAACCTGGGCGATGGCCTCCTCGACGGTCAGCTCTTCACTCAGGGCAACGTAGGAGTCGGTCATGATGCTGCCCGCCGAATCGGGCGGATAGGCCAGAACCTCTTCGATGGCCTTGGATTCGCTGGCATCCATCACCTCGACGACTTCGGCAGAACGCTCCTCCGGCAGAGCGTCCAGAAGATAGCGCGCATCGTCGCTGTCGGATTCCTGAATCAGCAGGGCGATCTCTTCGTTGGGCAGGGGATCGAGAAGCTCCCGGATGATGTGGGCATCGCACTCGGTCAGGATGGCGGCGCGCTGCGCCGCCGAGGAAACGAGGTGAAACGCACTGTGGCGCTCTTCGGGCTCGAGGTGAGAGAAAATCTGGGCCACCTCGGCCACGTGCATTTTCTCCAGGGCCCTGGAAAGGTGCGCGTCCGCCTTCCGCCGAAGCAGTCGCCGGATCATGTCCTCGATGCGGGTAAGACGGGTGTCCCGCTCCTGGGTCATATTGCGTCCCCTCTGGAGGCCTTCATGGTGTTTCTGTCACAAAAACCATTGATATTACAGCATATCGGTCAAAAGGCAGGGTACTCTATTTCACGCCCCTTTGGGGTGTCAAACTGGAATCCAACCGGCCATCCCTCTTCCTGGCAAGCTTGCGGAGACCCATGCAACCCTTTAATATTATTTTTGGTACCCGGTTAGGGGACCGGATACACAACTTAAGAGGGGTATCGCACTATCGCTAAACTTTTCGGGCGTCTGACGGGTCTGAAATCCAAGGAAATTCGCGCCCTCGAACGCCTCTACCGCCGCAAGGTTCCCCCGCGTCACCTGGTCCATCTGGATCTCGGGCGGGAAATTGCCGCCATTTCCAGCGAAGTCTCCCGGCAAATTGGGCTCCTCATCGACCGTCAGGGGATTGTCCGCTACGTCATCGTGGGCGACGCTAGCGGAATCGAAATCCCTGAGCTGGGCCGCGCCCGAGCCGGGACGGCCCGCCTGCGGGGTCTCCGATGCGTCCATACCCATCTCAAGCCATCGCATCTTTCCCAGGAAGACCTCACCGACATGGCGCTCCTGCGTCTGGACGCGATGGCCGCCATCGAGACCAGGGAAGACGGCGAAACGGGTCAGGTGCACGTAGCCCATCTTCTCCCCATCCCCAGCAAGGAAGAGGACAAGGGCGAAAAATCCACCGAGGCCGGGACCAACGGAAAGAAGCAACCGCCTTGGGAGGAACTCCATTTTCCCAACCTCGCGCAGCTTCAACTCGACCTGGACATTTCGGCGCTCACCTCATCACTCGAAGAAGAGTTCGCACGAATTCAAAGAAGCTCGACACGCTTCGAAAAAGGAGAGCGGGCGCTGATTGTCCTGGTGGACACGGGAAGGCAGTTCGAGCGCTCGGTCGATAGTGAGCTGGAAGAACTGGAAGCGCTCGCCGAAGGCGCGGGTCTCATCCCCTGCGGGCAAGTGGTTCAGCGACGTAAAGCGCCCGATCACCGCTTCGTCATCGGCCGGGGACGCCTCGCCGACGTTCTGATGCATTCAATGCAAACGGGCGCCGAAGCACTCGTCTTCGCGCAGGAATTGACACCGGCGCAGGTAAGAAGCCTGGCCGAGTTCACGGATCTCAAAATTCTCGACCGCACCCAGGTCATCCTCGATATTTTCGCCCAGCGTGCGAGAAGCCGAGTGGGCAAGCTTCAGGTCGAACTCGCCCAGCTCCGCTACATGATTCCGCGGCTTTCGGCGAAGCACACGGCCATGAGTCGCCTGACCGGCGGTATCGGGGGACGAGGGCCGGGCGAAACGAAGCTTGAGATTCACACTCGCCGCGCGCGCGATCGCGTCATCCACTTAGAACGCGAACTCAAGACCCTTCAGCGAAAGCGTTCCCAAGGCCGCCACCTCAGACAAAAGCGCGGGGTCCCCATCCTCTCACTGGTGGGCTACACTAACGCTGGGAAATCCACCCTGCTCAACGCACTGACACAGAGCGAGGTGCTGGCAGCGGACCAGCTTTTCGCGACGCTGGACACCTCGAGCCGCAGGCTCCGGCTTCCGCGCGATCAGGAAGTCCTCATCACGGATACGGTCGGCTTCATCCGAGGCTTGCCAAAGGAGCTGGTCGGAGCGTTCAAATCCACGCTGGAGGAGCTGGGAGACGCCGACATGCTCCTCCACGTGATCGACTCGTCCGATCCCCACTGCGACGAAAAAGTGGCCGCGGTTGAACAACTTCTGGAAGAAATCGATCTGGGAAGCAAACCGGTCCTTCGGGTGTTCAACAAAATCGACCTCGCGGACGATATTCAGGCTGCAAACCTCATCCGCCGCTATGACGGCGTGGGGGTTAGCGGCATTGATTCCGAGACCCTGCTCCCTTTCATTGAAAAAGCGGCCGATCACCTGATACAAATCCGGGGTCTGGAAGAAAAAACTGAAATCGAACATGCCGCCATATAATCAGCGCGGCGAACTATCAAACCCCGCCCGCTACAGGCCTCCGATGAATCCAAAAAGAACCCGCTCCCTCGTTTCTCTCGTTGCTGCCTTGTTTCTACTGGGAGGGTGCGCCGGCAAATCATCGCCTCCAGCTGTCTCCGAAATCTGGCAAGGCACCAAAAATACGGTCTCCACGGCTTATGAGGCGACCAAGAACACCATTACAACGACATACAACAGCATCACCAACAAAAAACCGGAAGAACCGAAACCAGACAACACAAAAAATGCGGTTTCCTTCGGCTCAGGGACAAACGCCGGGACGGAAGGCAAAACCACTTCCAGTCGAGGCCCCTCCTATGACGCCGACATTCGAACCGGCAATATAAAGCCCATTACCGACCCCCAGGTGCGGGGCTCGGGCCCGAAGGAACTCCACGTTATTCCACGTGCATCGCTGACGACCGCAGGGCTTCGCCGCCAGATGGCTAAGGTGGACAAAGACCTGGAGAACGAAAAGAACCCCCGGCGAAGGACGCTGTTAACCAACCGGCGGCGCCAGCTGGCCGAAGCCCTTCGAACTTCGCAAATGGAAGAAGAGATCGTCCGGGAGATAGGCAAACTTCGCGGCCGGCTTCGCGCGCTTCAAGAAAAACTGAGAAAAATCCGGGCGGTCCAGCCAGGGGTAAAGAGCTGATTCGTCAGGTGGATTTTCATCTGGCCGATTTTGGGGTCTTTCGTTTTTTTCTGGCCGAGGGACCCAGCCTGACGACGCATTCCTTGCCAGGCGCGAGAAGTGCACGGGCGACATCCCGAATCTCATCGGCTCGGACGGCCCGAATTTTCTTTTTGAATTCTTCCGGCCCTTCTCGCTTCAAGCCGTAGAGCAGGTCAAACGCCAGCCCTGAGGCCTTGGCCCCCGCCCGCTGATTGGTGCGGAAATGTTCTCCTATCAAATAAGCCTTCGCGCGCTCGATTTCGGCGGCGGCGAGCCCGTCTTCCATGCAACGCTTGATCTCCCGGCGCATGACTTCGAGCACCTCCTCTTCCGACTCAGGGGCCGTCGCCGCGTAGAAAGAAACAGGGCCCGGGTCGAGTGCCTCTTCAGAGGACACATGGACCGCGTAAGCCAGTCCGCGCCGCTCGCGCAGTTCGAAAAAAATACCGCCTCCCTGGCTACCCAGCGCGGTGGTCATTATGGAAAGTGCGTACCGGCGGGGATCTGTAAAATTCACGCCGAGGAAGGACATATGAAGATGGCTCTGTGTGGCATCCTCGACAGAATACTGGCGGCTGCGCCCGCGCAAAGGCGAAACCGGAGGAGGAGAAGGCGACGGAAGCCGGAGGCGGGGCGCATCTTCCGCCCACCGCCTGAGCAGACGCTTTAGCTTTTTCTCCATATCGGCCGGGTCTACATCTCCCGCGACGGCGACGACAAAATTCCGGGGAGCCGTCCAGCGGCGCCACTCCCGCCGCAGGATCCGAGTGTCCATTTTCGCTAGGATACGCGGATTCCCCAGCGGGTGGCGGCCAAACGGGTGGCTTCCGTATAAAAGCGACATGGCCCGAAGCCTTGAGAGATGGCCCAATTCGTCCTGATCGCTCCGCCGCTCCGCCCGGATATCCCGAAGCGTCAGGGCAATATCGTTTTTGTCGAAAGCCGGTTCCGTGAGAACGTCCGCAAATATTTCCAGCAGGTCATCCGATACCGAAGAGAGACCAGAAACGGAAATTCCGAGGCTGTTCCGCCCGGAAAACCCCTCCACCGAGGCGGCAAGCCCGTCTATCCGCCGAGCCATATCGTCGGACGGGATCGAGCGGGAAGCCTGTGTCGCCACCTTCGCCATCAAACCGTTCAACCCGTCCCAATTCGCACTCTCCAGCCGCTGCCCCCCCAAAAAAACGGCGCGCAGCGCGATCAAATTCGCCGAACCGCAGGGAAGAACAGCGAGGCGTCCGCCTCCAGGAAATTTAGATTCGAATACACGATTCTTTTTTCGCGCCGACAGGGTGCGCCAGGTGGGCACGGCGGACTCTTTCGATTGACAAACCGTTTCGCGGCCGCGCGCGCGCGAAGGGCTCTCCTTCTCCGCAGGGTGCTCTGAGGGGGCCGTGAATCCCTCCCGGATGGCCTGACAGAAGGATCGCGTGTCCACCTTTCCATCCGTGGATTGGGGGATGAACGCACCGGCGGTGATTTTTTCCGGATGAAAATATTTCTTGATCACGCGCTGCACGTCTTTCGGGGTGACTTTCATGAATCGACAAAGGTAGGTCTGTGCAAAACGGGCATTCCCGGCCAAAAGCTGGGCATAGCCCACGAGGCGAGCCTCGCCGCTGACCGTTTCCCTGCGAAACTCCATGTCCGAAAGGAAATTGAGGCGTGTGCGCCGGAGTTCCTCTTCCGTGGGCGGCCCATCTCCCGCCATCTTTTTCATGATCCGGACGATTTCCCCGGACGAAGCCGCGACATATTCGGGGGCGGCCATGCCGCCCAGAAAGAAAAGACCCTCACCCAGAGAAAAGAATACATCCGCGGTCGCGTCGTGCATCATGGGTGCTTTCACGCACAGTTGGTGATAGAGTCGGGAGCTTTCGCCGAGACCCAAAATCATGGCGAGCGCTTCCAGAGCGGGGGCGTCCTTGTGCAGGAGGGAAGGAACGGCAAACGCGATTTCGAGATGCGCGAGGCCGGATCTGCCCCTCACCTGAAAAATCCGGGGGCCCTTTCCCTCGGGAGAGGGATCGAGAACCCGGAGCGGGCTTTTTCGGTTTCCCCGCGAAGAAGAAGCCGACCTCGGGCGCTTTTCCAATATTTTCCGAATAATGCACCGGGCTTTTTTTTCAGAAACGTTTCCGGACAGAACGATGATCGTCTTGGAAGGATCGTAGCAGCGCCGGTGAAACCAGCGGAGCGATTTCACACCGAACTTACTGACCGACGTGCGCGATCCGACGATGGGCCGGCCATAGGGGTGAGACTTCCCGTAGGCTTTCCGGAACAGGTGGTTTTGCAGAATCTGATCGGGCTGATCCATCGATCGGTCGATCTCGGCGAGAACAACCCCTCGCTCCCGCTCGATCTCCACCTCCTCGAACCGCGGCCACCATAGGGCCTCGGTCAAATCTGCCAGGCAGGTTTCCATGGTCTCGGGCAGGCAGGTGAGGTGGTAGTTGGTGGAATCGCTCATGGTATAGGCGTTGATATCTCCGCCGGAAGCCTCCACTCGCGCAGCGAGTTCCCCTACACCGAGACCCCTTGAGCCTTTGAAGATCATGTGCTCGAGAAAATGGGCCAGCCCCGCTTCGTCATCACCCTCGGCGGAGGAACCGGACGGGAGCCATGCCTGAATGGCCACCGTGGTAGCGCCCGGGTCGGGAAGCAGCAGTAGAGTGGGGCCTTCCGGAAGGCGTCTCCGGATAAGATGGGAAAAGAGTGACGGATTAATTCGCATGCACCATGGCGGTTTGAGAACTCAGCATCGGAAATTCCGGGCACTTGCCAGGAACGGTCTCATCAAGGACAACTCTCTTGACTTCGGACGTTCCGAAGGTATCATCAGCACTCTGAAATGTCACCCGGAGGGGATAGACTTTTTTCCCCGAGCGCAAACACCAGAAACTTTTCCGGGTAACAGTAGCTAATGTCCGTACCGATTCATCCCCGGACATTCCAATGGTGGTTCCATCCGGTTCTCCGGAGGAACGTCCCTTATTCACAAGAAGGTGTCGAATGGACCATATCAAACGTCACGTTTTCGTGTGTATCAATCAACGGCAACCGGGCCACCCCATGGGTTGTTGCCAGTCCAAGGGAAGCATCGATCTGATTCAGGCGCTTGGAGAGGCCGTCACCACGAGCGAACTTGCGGCTAACACCGCCGTGGCGGGCGCAACCTGTCTGGGCCCCTGCACGCTTGGCCCCAACGTCGTCGTCTACCCTGAAGGCGTCTGGTATCAGGGTGTCAAGAAAGAAGATATCCCGGAAATCGTCGAGGAGCACCTCACCAACGGGAATCCGGTGGAAAGGCTCCGCCTGAAAATGCCCGGGCCGATCGATTAACCGGGTAACGCCGCCGGCTAAAAGCCGAGGGCGACCATGAGCCGGTTCCACATGTTGATAACGGTGATGGCACCCAGGAGCTCGACGATCTCCAGCTCCGAATAATGGGCCTTCACTGCTTCGAACGTTGCGTCCGAAACTTTCACGTCCCGTGTGCTCTCCTCGCAGAGGGCCAGCGCCGCCTTTTCCTTTTCGTCGAACGCCAAGCTGGCGGAACCCTCTCTCGCACCCTCCATTTTTTCTTTCGAAACTTTGTGCATTCCAGCCATATTGGAATGCATCTGTGTGCAGAATTCGCATCCGTTCAGGACCGACGCCCGGATGTTCAAGACCTCCTTGAAACCCACATCGATCGCGCCCGGGCCGTCGGCCACCGTCGTCAGGCTCAATAGAGACCGGAGCAAATCCGGCTTGTGGGCCAGCGCCTTGACAGGATCGATCACCACCCCGAACTGCTTCTTGAGATTTTCCATGATGCGCTTCGCGCTTGCTTCGGCGTTTTCTTCTTCGATAAGCGAAATTCGGGCCATCCCCTACTGCCTCCTATATGACAGGTGATTTCTTCCGTGAACTTGTCCAAGCTCCCATGAAGACAGGGCCGTTCCCCGAAATTCATCCTCACCCGCTTTCTTGAGCCCGGAAATTATAAGCACGGACTCCGGGTTTCGCCACCGCTTCAGGCTTCACCGGCAAGGAAAATTCGGGGCATCCCGTGACACCCATCCCCGTCCTTCTCATATGATCTGCGGCCCAAACCAGCTTGACCACCGGGAGGAGGTAGCGTATCCAAACCCGCCGTTCACCATGTGGACTCCGCTCCAAGCGGAAGCGTGATTGTGATCTCCATGCCAGCCGAAGTGACAACCGCCAACTGGGGCGGGATGATGACCACCCGCGCGAAGGTTCTCGGCCTGGCCGGGGTTGTGCTCGACGGCCGGGCGCGCGATGTCGAGGAACACCGTGAATTGGGCTTTCCCATTTTCGCCCGCGGCCTCTCGGTCCACGGAAGCAGCGGCTACACGCAGGTCGGCTCCGTCGGCCAGCCGATCGCAAGCGGGGGCATCACGGTGCGCGAGGGAGATATCATCCTCGGCGGCGTAAACGGCGTCGCCGTCATCCCTCAGGATCGGGCAGAGGAAGTTCTCGCCAAGACCGAGGACCTGTCCCTCATCGAGGATAAGATAACGGTCGAACTCCAAAACGGCGCTTCCATTGGCGACACGTTCGCCAAGTACCGCGGCTGACGTCTGACCTTTCTCCAAAATACAGATTCTCCAAAACGTAACGGTATCCCCCCGTCCCCTCTTCACGCCGATTGGACAATTTTCATTTTTCGGGACAACTGGGAGTCTTTCTTTCAAATCCGACCTGTCTAAAAGGTTCCAAACTCGTCTGGAAGATGCTAATTTTTAATCACTTGGGTTTTTTTACGGGAAATGTTTCCCCAACGCGCCGTTCATAGCCCCTCAGAGTCTCCCAGCAAGGATGAGTTTCCCGAGGAGATCGTTTGGAACAGAAAGTACAGCCCATCGATGGACAGAGAACCGTCTACAAAAAATTGTCGCTGGAACCGAATGAGGCCATCGACAACCAGAAGAAGATACGCCTCCGGCCTGTCGCACTCGGCAACGTCCCGTGGGGCACCAGTGCGCCGGCCGATCTGTACCTGCACCGAGGGAAGGAACTCTCCCTTCTCTTCCGGCAAAATCAGGATCTTTCTTTCGAATCCTACGCGGAAATATCCCGAGGAACTGACCGACTCTACTACGACAAAGATAACGAAGTAGACTGGCAATCTCTTGTCGAATCCAATTTAATAACAATCCTCGAATCCCCCATGCCCACCAGGGGCAAGGCGGCGGTCGCCTACGGCTCAGCCTCACGCCAGACCCAGAAGATTTTCGAAGACTTTAATGAAGAAGCCCACGAAGCGGCCAACACGACGGTTGAAGCCATCAACAAACTGATGAAAGAACCCGAAGCCATCGAAAGTTTTTTCGAGCTGACCATTCATGACTACTACACCTATACGCACTCGGTACACGTTTATCTCTACTCCACCATGCTCACCCGCGCCATCATCGGAGATGAAAACGACGCATTTCTACAAGACCTGGGAGTCGGCTATCTTCTCCACGACATCGGAAAGAAGGACATCAGCGCGGAAATCCTGAACAAAGAAGGAGAGTTGAACGACGAGGAATGGAAAATCATCAAAGATCATCCCGAGACCGGCTACGAACTTCTAAAAGAAACGGCCGGCAACCTTTCAGACGAGGTCACTCAAATCGTCCTCCAGCACCATGAAAAATACGACGGCTCCGGATATCCCAAGGGCCTCAAGGAAGACGAAATCGGCCGCTACGGAAAAATCTGCTGCATCGCCGACGTGTTTGACGCACTGACCACAAATCGCTCCTATAAGGAAGCCATGTCCAAGGCCGCCTCGCTGACCATCATGCGGGACAGCCCCGGCCATTTCGACGAAGCCATGCTCGCCCAGTTCATTAAATTGGCCACGCCTCACCTGTAGCAGCAGCGAACCAAGTGACCGGTATTTTCAGCCGCCCTGTGACATCGAGCCAAAAATGACCCTCCCACTCACAGCACCGATCTCCCCTTCCGGAAAATTCAGATCCCTTTCGCGGCCCGTTCTCATCAGCCTCGTCCTCGTATGGCTGACCGGCTGCACATTCATCTCCGGCACACCCTCGGGCGTTCCCGTATCGCTCCCCCCGGGCGACCTCAGAGGCGACGCCTCCTGGTACGGCCACCCCTTTCACGGACGAAAAACCTCCAACGGCGAGACGTTCAACATGTATGCCCTCACCGCCGCCCACCGGACGCTGCCGTTCGGCTCCCGGGTGCGCGTCCAGCGGCTCGACAACGGGAACACCGTCGACGTGCGGATCAACGACCGCGGACCCTTCATCAAGGGAAGAGTCATCGACCTGTCCCGGCGCGCCGCCGGCCGCCTCGGCCTCCTCGCATCGGGGGTGGCTCCCGTGAGGCTCATCCCGCTCAGCGTCCCCCCCGCGGGCCCGCCCGAGTGGTTCGTTCTCATCGGCGGATTTTCGAACCGGAACGAGGCGCAGGCGTTCGCGACCCGGATGCACCGGCGCACGCAGCAGTCGCGAATCCGCCAGGGCTGGAACGGCAATTCGCGGCACTACCACGTCCGGCTGGATGGGTTCCGGAGCAAGGAAACCGCCGTCCACCTCGCCTCGCGCCTGCGACGAAAAGGCTACGGCGCTTTTCTCGTCCGCTACAGATAAAAACACCCACCCGACGCGGGCACCCGGCCGATTCGCCCGCCGCCGATCGCTCATTTCGCGTGAGCGGGCCTGAGCGCGGCCCGCACCGCGGCGGGATCCGTCATCGGCTCCCGGCAGGTGAAGTTCTCGCACAGATAGACCGCCGCCGCGCCGTCCACCGCCGTCTTGCCCTCCAGAAGGGGGACGCCGCCCGCCTCCCCGGCGCCATCCGAAAAGGCGAACACCTTGTTCGGAACGAACGCCCCCGACACCGCCCGGAGCGCCTCCCGCGTGTCGGGCGAGGCGGGGTCGCCGACGACCGCGATCTCCACCGGCTTGTCGAGCATGAAATCCAGCGCGACGAGCATCATGTGAAACGCCGCCGGGGCCTTTTCGAGATACCCCCCGAAGGCGCGGATCACCTCGCGGCCCCTTGAAGAGAACCCCTCCTCCCCCGTCAGCTTGCCCAGCCGGAGCAGGCCGTAGGCCGCCATCGAGTTCCCGGCCGGAATCGCCCCGTCCTGCGACATCTTCTTGCGGACGATCAGCTCCTCGTGATCGTTCGAGGTGAAAAAGAACCCGCCGTCCCCGTCGTCCCCGAAACGGGCCACCATCTCCCGCGCGAGCGCCGAGGCTTCATCGAGCCAGCGCTTCTCAAAGCTCGCCTCGTAGAGGTCCACCAGCCCCACGATCAGGAAGGCGTAATCGTCGAGATAGGCGTTCAGCTTGCTCTCCCCCGCCCGGTGCGTGCGGAGGAGCCCCCGCTCCCCCCGCATCCGCGTGAGGACGAAATCCGCCGCCCGCCGCGCCGCGTCCAAATACTCGCCCACCTCGGTGATTCTTCCCGCCTGCGCCATCGAGCCGATCATGAGACCGTTCCAGCTCGTCAGGATTTTATCGTCCAGCCCCGGCCGCACCCGCTTTTTGCGTTCGAAAAAAAGCTTCCGCCGCCCGCGCTCGAGCAGCGCGAGCAGATCGCCCTCGCCGATCCCCTCCTCCTCACAGAATTTCTTCGGTGGCTGCCCGATGTGGAGGATGTTCTTCCCCTCGAAGTTTCCGCCCTCGGTCACGTCGTAGAACTTGCAGAAGAGCCGGGCATCCTCCGGCTCCAGAAGCGCCGCCACCTCGTCCGGCGTCCAGACGAAAAACTTGCCCTCCTCTCCCTCGCTGTCGGCGTCCTGCGCCGAGTAGAAACCGCCGTCGGGCGAAGTCATCTCCCGGAGCGTGTAGTCGAGCGTGTCGGTGACGACCGATTTGTAGAACGCGTTGTCCGTCGCCTGAAACGCCTCGAGATAGACGCGAGAGAGAAGCGCGTTGTCGTAGAGCATCTTCTCGAAGTGCGGCACGAGCCAGTGCGCGTCCACGCTGTAGCGGTGAAAGCCCCCGCCGAGCTGATCGTACATCCCTCCCAGCGCCATCCGCTGAAGGGTGAACTCGGTCATGTAGAGGAGATCCTCCGCCCCCGTCCGCCGCCACTCGCGAAGGAGCAGCATCAGCGCCATCGAGGGCGGAAACTTGGGCGCCCCGCTGAATCCGCCCCACCCCGAATCGAAGCGGTTCTTCAGCTCATCTGTTGCCCGCGCGATGACGGCCTGATCGAGATCGTCCGCGCTTCCGGGAAGCCCGCTCGTCTGATGAAGCGCCTCCGTCAGCTTCCCGGCGTTGTCGTCGAGGTCCCGCCGCCGCGTCCGGTACACCTCCGCCAGCCGCATCAGAAGATTTTTAAAACCCGGCCGGCCGTAGCGATCGTCCGGCGGATAATACGTCCCCCCGAAAAACGGGCGGAGATCCGGCAGCAGGAACATGCTCATCGGCCAGCCCCCCTGCCCGGAGAGCATCTGCACCGCCTCCATGTAAGATCCGGCAGCAGGAACATGCTCATCGGCCAGCCCCCCTGCCCGGAGAGCATCTGCACCGCCTCCATGTAGATCGCGTCCACGTCGGGCCGCTCCTCGCGGTCCACCTTGATGGGGACGAAATACTCGTTGACGATTTTGGCGATCTCCTCGTTCTCGAACGACTCGTGCGCCATGACGTGGCACCAGTGGCAGGCCGAGTACCCGATCGAGAGAAAGATCGGCTTGTCCTCTTCGCGCGATTTCGCGAGGGCCTCCTCGCCCCACGGGTACCAGTCGACCGGGTTGTGCTGGTGCTGGATCAGGTAGGGGCTCGTCTCTTTCGCGAGACGGTTCGTGTGCGTCGGGGTTTCCATCGGATGCCTCAAAAAGGGGTGAACGGACCGGCGCAAGCGCCCCGCCCGGAAAGGACCGTTGATAAAAACGGGGCCATTGTTGGGGCTGGGTAGAGAGGCGTCAACCGAAGTGTTTGAGAGGAGAAAATCCGGTTTGGGGGAAAAAGAAATTGCAGGGGCAATCCCCCGCCAAAGACCCAGGTTGTAATTGTAGGGGCGGCCCCATGTGGCCGCCCGCCCCGCTTGGCCGCTACGGACAAATGACGCCGATCAAAAATCTCCCCCTCCCTAACCCTCCCCCGAGGGGGGGGGAACAAAAGCTCCCCCTCCCACCGGGAGGGGGTTGGGGGGAGGGACAAATTTTCTGATGTACCCTCACTTCCCCTTCTCCTCTTCTTTCTTCCCCTCCCCTTCCTTCTTCGGGTACGCCTCCGCCTCCCTCACAGCGGCCTCGTAGGCATCCGCCGCCACCTCCCGGACCTGCATGAGAAGATCCGGGTGGTCCCGCAACTCCTCATCGTACCGATCCAGAATGTCCTCCCACGCCCGGTCATAGGCC
>CAMYJL010000033.1:25830-31286 GCA_947258645.1 uncultured Nitrospinota bacterium | reverse complement strand
TTGTCTTTAATCCAGAGGAGGCTGCCAATGTTTTCCGCCCCATGACCACCCAAGGGACCGTTCAGATACTTCGCAGCGGCCTCCATGTATTTTCTTTTTTCGGATTTTCTGGAGAAAACACTCATCGGAAAGAGAAACGCCGCCGCCCCGTCATCGTCAATGAAATCAGAAAGGTTTGCTGCGTTGTAGGGATTGACCCCCATCTCCCGCAATCGCCGCTCGATATCGTAGTTCACCCTCTCCTCACAGCAGGTGAAAATCTCGCCGACGATCCCGATATTGATGGTGTCGGACGACCATTCGTAACGGCGGCCGTCGATCCGGCGCATCCCTTTCACCAGCTCCCTCAAGGCTTGATAGACGGCAAAGGTCGATTTTCCGCTGAGCCTTTTCATCTCCGAAATGAACGATTTTCCGTTAAAGGAAACAATTTCGAATTCGTAGCCTAACTTCCTCAGCGTGAATTCCTGGAGCTTGAAATAATGCCTTTGGCGGCACTCGCCGCAGGCGTCGTACATGAGCAGTGTATTGGCTCCTTTTTCGAGCGCCTCGATAAAGTTCCCCAGCGTCACCTTGTAGGGAAAACACATCATGTCTGCGCTGTTTTTCACGCCCAGCTTGATTGTGGAATCGGTGATCTCGGGCGGCAATTCAACTTTAAGGCCAAGTGATTCCAGCACCCTTTTCATCTTTTGGCTGTAGGCCCGTCCCATCCAGGGAAATGTTACAATTCGTTCTTTATCAGCGTGCCCCAGGGTCAATGATGAATGACCATTCTTTTCCTCAGGGGATATTTCCCCCATCTCAATTTCTCGAGTGATTTTTGCTGGATTTTGTTTCATGGGATTTCCTCCTCAGGAGCTAAATCACCATGACGATCAAAAGGGAGAAAACAAAATCGAAAATACGATACCGCGCATTCGACAATTTAATATCGATCAATCGCGTTTGATTTACTTCTTGGCTATCACCTCCCTGAGTTCTCCTGTCACGTCCCCGAACAGGAAGACATCCTCTACGACCGCAGCAACAGGGATGAGTTTTTCATTTAACCAAACAAGGACATCGCCCGTGTTTTGACCGAAAAAGTCATTCGGAACATTCACCAGAATCAAAAATCCCTTCTCGTTTACACGCCCGAAGCGCCGTCGATATTCCTTTTCGACGGTAAAACTGGCGATACGTATCACGAATTTCCGAGCGAATGTTTCTTCAATTTTCCCCTGCTTGCTGAAGGGCTTCCGGCTATAGGGCTGGGAGGTGACAGTGATGCGGCGCCCTCGCTCTATGGGGCCGAACGCTCCGTTTCGCAAATTAAAGAAAGCCGAAAGAAGATCCTCATAGATGGTTCCCCGGGCGATCGGTTCACTCCCCCTGTCCTTGACCATTTCATTTTCGGTAACGACCCAAGAATGCCTCTGATTCAAATAGTCATTCTCGGATCTGGTCGTCCTGATCAAATTTCCATCCACGACAACCTTGGTGAAGCGAAGGGGGATTAACCGGCGTTTCGGGAGGGAATATTCCATTTCGCTCGCGTAATAATTCTTTCGATAAGAGGTGACAAATCCGATGAGTCCTTTGGTCTCAGCTACCATTTCAGCGAGATAACGATTTTTGGAGATTCGCCGGATACGGAGTCGACTTGCCGCAACTTTATTGAATAAAAAGAAACGAACGTCGTACTGAAATTCCTCTTCGGGAGGGGGCAAAACAGGACCTCCCCCCGCAACAACACCAGCTGTCAAGAAAACAAATGTGATGATTCCTGCCATTGAGATTTTTTTGAATAACCCAAAGCCACGAATATGCACGGGTATTCCCTCACCATGTTTCCACCGGGATGCAATGAAGCCTTTGTTTCCCGTCAATAATCGATTCTTTAGAGACGCTTGGATGGATAGTGCGCGATCGTTCACTCATATTTGTTCTAATTTTTTTTGGAAAATGAAAGCCATTCTTTCCATTTCCAACCCGGAGGGGTGATTCAGCCCGTTCAAGGAAGTGGACCATTCCGCAGGAGAGGCAGCGGAATAAGCGATATCCTGAGGACTGACCCCAATACTCAAACGGGCCCTCACAGCTCTCAAATGGTCGATGGGATGTCTCTTCGGACAAGATAT
This sequence comes from uncultured Nitrospinota bacterium, assembly GCA_947258645.1. GTDB lineage: Bacteria > UBA8248 > UBA8248 > UBA8248 > UBA8248 > CAMYJL01. Next base: position 29,163 of record CAMYJL010000033.1, on the reverse strand, counting down.
TGGTGGCATTCATGAGCCTTCTCCTTGCCATCTTCAGAGGCGAGGAAGAGCTTGTAAATGAATGATCATTCACTCATTAATGTACCTCTTTTTTTTAATTCCGCAAGCTTTTTTTGGGGAGAGGGCATTATTTTTTCTAATTCAAATATTTTTAAGGAATTAGGATAAGCTCGCGTGTGCCAGGCGAATTAATAATTTTGGCTTGTGCATCCTGTCCAAAAACGCGATCGAAGTCGATGCCGCCTCGCGGTAATCGTATCCGAGCGTTCTACCAAGCCGCCCGCGACAGCACAAACCTGTCCCATTGTTTTACAAGTCCACAGAAAGAGCAGGTTGGGGGACCGGCCGGGCGATACACGCAAACCCGAAACCATCCTCCAATGGGCTGACTGCGGGAATCTGGCAGACACAGAACGCTGATGCTGTGCCATCCAGAACGCAAGATGGATATTCCCGGTACCAGGTTTTGGGCCATGCTTCGACGGGAAAGCCGGTGCTTGCTTTAAGAACGGCGAATTCGAAACGCCGTGTAAAAATCGGCGAACCTTCCCGGGAGACGGCAAGCCAAAGCCTCCAGAGCTCGCCCCGACCAAGAAAATTTACGGATTGGCGAAAGCCGGTCCCTGCCGCAATCCCCGCTTCGCCTCCGGCCTTTGCCAAGGAAACTGTTTGCCGTTCCGGGAAAGAGAGCCCTCCAGTGCCTCCCTGTGAAAGGGGAAACCCCCGTGCCATAATCAGACATGCAATTTTTTCCAAGCTCTCCTGAATTCCGCGCCTGATGAGCTTTTTCGACTGGGGCGATCCCCTTTTTCTGGCGCTGGTGGCCGCTGTTGCCACTGCGGTGGCGCAGCTTTTTTTCCGGCAGGCCCTCCTCACGCTGAGCGCATCCGCGGCGACCGCCATCGTGAACGGGACGATGCTGATCGGAGGGACCATTGCGCTCGCCGCCCAGGGCGGGATGGATCGGTGGGTGCCCATGGGGCTGGTCTGGTTCGTCCTCGTGGGGCTCAGCGGGCCGTTCGGCGGGCGCTTTCTCCAGTACAAGGGGATCCATTCCATCGGCCTGGCGCGGACCCAGGTCCTGCTGCAGACCACGCCTGTCTGGGCGTCCCTGATCGCGGTCCTGTTCCTGGGCGAGGTGGTGACGCTCGAGATCGCGGCCGGGACGGCGGGGATATTCGCGGGCTCCGTCCTCCTCGTGAACGATCGGAAAAGGGCGCCCGTCAGCGCGCCGCTGAAGGCTTACATCTTCCCCATGGGCAGCGCGCTCCTGCGGGGGGTCAATCCGACTTTCCGGAAGCTGGGGATGCTCCTCATTCCTTCCGCCTCGCTGGCCGTGATCGTCTCCTCGGCGGTGGGTGTGGCCTGCAGCCTCCTGAGCGAGCGTTTCTTCGAAAAAGAGGGGGGAGTTCGCTGGGATCGGACCGGCGTCATGTGGGGGATCGGGGGCGGCCTCCTGAACTTCGGCGGCGTGATGGCATTCTGGACGGCCATCCTGCTGGGTGAGATCGTCACGGTGATTCCGATTTTTCGGCTGTCCATTCTTTTGGTCTTGTTGCTTTCCTGGATTTTTTTCCGAAGGCAGGAACGCATCACTTGGGAAGTCATGGTTGGGGGGCTGCTGGCGGTGGCGGGCGCCCTTGTCATCACGGGGTCGAGGTAGCCGGGAGGAGCGGCGCTTCTGAAATGGGCTAGTTGAGAGAGATGACCCGCCGGATCTCTTTGCGGAGGGTCGACATTTCGACGGGTTTGGTGACGAATCCGTCGGCCCCCGCCGACAGACAGTCGATTTTGTCTTCCGCCATGGCCTGGGCGCTCACGCCGAGGAGAGGGATGCCCCGGGTAAAGGGATCTCCCTTGATTTTCCGGATGGCCTCGAATCCGTCGAGCACGGGCATCCGGAGATCCATGATGATGAGATCGGGTGGGTCGCTTCGGGCAATTTCAAGGGCTTCCGCTCCGTTAAACGCGGACATGATCTGGCCGGCCTGACCCAGCAGCATCTTCATCAGCAGGTGATAGTCTTCCAAATCGTCCGCGATGAGAATTTTCAGCCCGGACCAGGGGTCTTTCACCTCTTCCCGCATCTTTTCGAAATGTTCCGCCGCCGGGCTGGGACGAACACCCCGTTTTCCGGATCCCGGAAGGGAGAAGTAGAAGGTGTTGCCGCTCTCTTTTCCGCTCTCCAGCTCGATTTTTCCGCTGAAACGCTCCGCTGCCGGGCCGGGACGAACATCCCGCCTGGCGGCTGCCGGGAGGGTGAAATAGAAAGTACTGCCGTTCCCTTCCTCGCTCTCGAGCCAGATTTTTCCGCCATGAAGGGTCAGAATTTTCTCGGCCAGGCTGAGGCCCAAGCCGAGCCCGCCCGTTTCACGGCGGAGGCCTTCCTCTACCTGCTGGAAGCTTTCGAAAATTTTCTTTTGGTTCTCCCGGTTGAGCCCGATTCCTTCATCCTTGACGCTGACCCTGATTTCTCCGAGGTGGGCTTCGGTTCGTACGCGGATGGCGCCCCCCTGAGGAGAAAATTTGATGGCGTTGTCGAGAAGGTGGAAGACGACCTGCCGAATCCGATTCGGGTCGCACGTCACTTCGCCACACTGGGAATCCAGCAAACATTCCAGGGAAAAACCTTTTGGAAGCTGGGTGCGGCGCACGTCCACTGTGGCGGCCATGATTTCGTTCAAGGAGGTTTTCTCGAGATCCAGACGGATTTTTCCGGATTCAATCCGGTCGATATCAAGCAGCTCTTCAATCAGCCCTGTCAGGTAACGGCCGGAATCCTTGATTTTGGATACGAATTTTATCATCTCCGCGTCTTTCGCCTGAAGCAGAACGACCTCGCTGAACCCGATAATGGCGTTAAGGGTAGATCGAAGCTCGTGGCTCATGTTGGAGAGGAATTCGTTTTTGGCCTGGTTGGCCTCTTCGGCCGTTTTCTGGGCGACCTGGAGCTCCCGGGTCCGCTTTTCGACGGCGGCTTCGAGCGATGCATTCTGCCGGTGCACAAGTTTGAGATACTCGAAGCTCTCCAGCGCGCTGGCGCAGTTCATCAGGGCAATGGAGAGAAGATTCAGGACCGGGTCAAATACGGATTTTTCGCCCTCGGGCAAAACGCCAATGAATACGCCCCGGGTTCGAGATTTTGTCGAGATGACGTGCAGCAAAACCTGATGGTCGAAATTCTGGGCGGGGAGGATGACCGGCCGAAACTGCTGAAGCAGCCATTTGAGTGTTCCATCCTCGACAAGTTGATCTTTTTCTTTCTGCAGTTTTTTCCAGGCCTCTTTCGGCTCGCAGTCCATGAGGGTAAAAACATGGTTGTCTTCGTCGACG